>DBCI01000056.1:19820-25898 GCA_002292975.1 Polynucleobacter sp. UBA962
ACCATGCTTAGGAAGAAAAAAATCCAACACAACCAGACGGCTGGTAATTTGAGGAAATCAAACGTACCTAAGGGAGTGTGATTGGGGTTGTTCTTACGGGCGGCAGCAAGATTGGATTCATGGCGAGCCTTAGCATCATCGGTCAATAGCTCACGATTCATCCAGAGGAAGAATAAAACGACCAATGCCAAAATGGCAGCGGCCATCATGGCCGTACGCCAGTTTGCTAGCTCTGCAATCACCACCATAAAGACTGGGGCAAAGGCCCAGCCAAGATAACCTGTTACACCATGGAAGGAATACGCATACGGCAAACGCTTAGGCGAAATCTTATGGTTCATGAGGGTGTAATCCACGGGATGGAAAACACCGTTACCGCAACCCATCAAGACCGCCCCAATCACCAAACCAACATAACTTGAACTCACTGCATAGGTCAATGCGGACAAGGCCAATAAGCCAACGCCAGCAAATAAAACGGGGCGAGCACCTTTGTGATCAACCAAAAATCCTGAGGAGGCCTGTACAGCGCATGAGACCACAAAGAAAATGGTCATCAATAAACCAAGCTCTGCGTAGGAAAGTGCGAACTCGGTTTTTAACCAAGGGAATAAAGGGGGTAAAACAAGATGGTAGAAATGAGAGGTGCCATGCGCTAGGCTGATAAGGCCTATCGTCCGATTATCACTAGGGTACAAGCTACCTTGAGCTACCGACATGGTTCTAGTGTAGCGCCAGTCAGCAATTCCTCAAAAAAATGACTAATGGACTAAGCGCGAGAAGCTAAAGTCACCTTTTTTGTCCACATCAACCGGTATCACGTCCTGCGGTCCAAACTTTCCTTCCAAAATCATCTTAGAAACTGGGTTTTCAATATGCTGCTGAATTGCCCGCTTTAAGGGTCTTGCCCCATAGACCGGATCAAAGCCTACCTCAGCGATCTTACTCAACGCTGCATCACTGACATCAAGTTGCATATCAATACGCGCCAATCGCTCAGACAAGTTTTGTAACAAGATCTTTGCGATGGCCGCAATGTTCTTTTGATCCAAGCCATGGAAGACCACGATTTCATCGACACGGTTTAAAAACTCCGGGCGGAAATGATTCTTTAGCTCTCCAAAGACAGCATCTTTAACCTCAGATTGCTTACCGGTCATCGACTGAATTAAATGAGAGCCGATATTACTGGTCATGACGATGACAGTGTTCTTGAAATCAACCGTGCGCCCCTGACCGTCGGTCAGCCTGCCATCATCGAGCACCTGCAAGAGAACATTGAATACATCAGGATGCGCTTTCTCAATCTCATCAAATAAAATAACGCTGTAAGGCTTACGGCGCACCTGCTCTGTCAGGTAGCCGCCCTCCTCATAACCGACATAACCAGGAGGGGCGCCTATCAGGCGTGCCACACTATGCTTTTCCATAAACTCGCTCATATCAATCCGGATCAAGCGATCATCGCTATCAAATAGAAATTCTGCGAGCGCCTTACAGAGCTCTGTTTTACCTACACCCGTTGGTCCCAAGAACATAAAGGAGCCATAGGGTTTATTTTCCTCTGAGAGGCCCGCGCGTGAGCGACGGATTGCATCGGATACGGCACGGATTGCTTCATCCTGACCAATGACACGTTCGTGTAAATGATCTTCCATCTTGAGTAATTTATCGCGTTCCCCTTGCATCATCTTTGATACTGGAATACCGGTTGCCCGCGAAACCACCTCCGCAATCTCCTCCGCACCCACTTGGGTTCGCAGAAGCTTAGGACGATGATTATCTTTACTCTGCGCCGCTTCGGCTGCAGCTGCAGACTTTAGCTTAGCCTCTAGTTCAGGGAGCTTGCCATACTGAAGTTCTGCTACCTTCTCAAGCTTACCTTCGCGCTGTAATTTGGTGATATCAGCTTTGACTCGATCGATTTCCTCCTTAACCGATGCAGCGCCTAAGGCAGCTCCCTTTTCTGCTTTCCAGATCTCTTCAAGATCGGCATATTCCGCACCCAAGCGTTTAATTTCTTCCTCAATTAACTCAAGGCGTTTTTTAGAGGCATCATCTTTTTCTTTCTTGACGGCCTCACGCTCAATCTTGAGCTGAATCAGACGTCGGTCTAATTTATCCATCACCTCTGGCTTAGAGTCAATTTCCATCTTGATGCGTGATCCAGCTTCATCAATTAAATCAATCGCTTTATCGGGTAAGAAGCGATCAGTAATATAGCGGTGCGACAACTCTGCCGCAGCTACAATCGCTGGATCCGTAATTTCAATTCCATGGTGTAACTCATATTTTTCTTGTAGGCCGCGTAAGATGGCGATTGTTGCTTCAACGCTTGGCTCATCAACCATCACTTTTTGAAAGCGACGTTCTAGCGCAGCATCTTTCTCAATGTATTTACGATACTCATCTAAGGTGGTTGCTCCAATACAGTGGAGCTCGCCACGAGCCAAGGCTGGCTTGAGCATATTTCCTGCATCCATGGCGCCATCGGCTTTACCAGCACCCACCATTGTATGAATCTCATCGATGAACATAATCGTGCGACCTTCATCTTTGGCAACATCATTTAAGACCGCCTTCAGGCGTTCCTCAAACTCACCACGATATTTAGCGCCAGCGAGCAACAAGGCCATGTCGAGTACTAAAACTCGTTTATCTTTAAGTGTTTCCGGAACCTCACCGTTCACAATACGCTGTGCAAGGCCTTCCACAATCGCTGTTTTACCAACTCCTGGTTCACCAATTAAAACAGGATTATTTTTAGTTCGGCGTTGCAGAATTTGTATCGTGCGACGTATCTCATCGTCGCGTCCAATGACAGGGTCAAGCTTGCCCAAGCGAGCACGCTCAGTTAAGTCTAGTGTGTATTTTTTAAGAGCCTCGCGTTGACCTTCGGCATCGGCTGAGCCTACGGACTCGCCACCTCGAACCAAATTAATTGCAGATTCAAGCGATTTGCGACTTAAGCCATTCTCGCGCGCAGCCTTACCCAGTTCACCCTTATCATCGGCTAAGACTAATAAAAAGAGTTCGCCAGCAATATATTGATCACCGCGCTTACTGGCCTCTTTCTCGGTCTGATTAAGCCAATTAAGCAGCGTTCGCCCTATTTGCACTTCGCCGTTTGTTCCCTGTACTTGGGGTAATTTGTCGATCATGATCTCAGAAGCCTTCTCCAAGCCATTGATATTGACCCCTGCTCGAGTTAAAAGGCTACGTGCACCGCCATCTTGTTGACGAAGCATTGCTAACAAAAGATGTTCCGGCTCAATGAACTGGTTATCCTTCGATAAGGCTAAGCTTTGGCCATCTCCCAACGCCTCTTGAAATTTGGTTGTTAATTTATCTATTCGCATGATTTATCTCAATTTATTTGCAAATGTACTAATCTACATAGAATATGGGTATGAATCCCTTTTATTCAAGTAGTTATTTGATTTAAAACAAATGATGACTTGGTTTCTGTATCTTGTTGAATGCAAAGATGGCAGCTTTTACGCTGGCATTACCAATCGCCTGCCAGAGCGCATTAGTGCCCATAACAATGGCACAGGAGCACGCTATACCCGCGGCAGAGGTCCGGTCAAACTCTTGGCTAGTAAAGAATACATCGATCGCTCAAATGCCTCCAAGGCAGAGGCTCTCATTAAGCGACTACCGCGTCATAAAAAATTAGGTTTCTTTGCTTAATCGTAATCAGTATTGAGCCGTATTACTTTTTAGCCCAGCGCGCCATAGCCTGATCATCTGAGACTCTGGCATCGACCCAACGCGCTCCCTCAGGGGTATCTTCTTTTTTCCAGAACGGGGCCAATGTTTTAAGGTAATCCATAATGAACTCGCAGGCCGCAAAAGCCTCGCCCCGATGCGCGCTCGTAACCGCCACCAACACAATTTGATCCTGGGGCATCAAAGGGCCTACCCGATGAATCACCAAAGCATCCTTTAAATCCCAGCAGTCTTTTGCTTGTTCAACAATATCGTGCAGGGATTTTTCGGTCATTCCTGGATAGTGCTCGAGGGTCATGGCTTTGACTGCAGCTCCCTCATTGAGGTCGCGAACGGTTCCAATGAAAATGGCAATTGCGCCAATTGCCGCATCATCCTTGCGCAGAAGAGTAATCTCTTGCGTGAGATCAAAGTCGTGTTCTTGAATCCGAACTGGCATATTAGCCCCCGGTTACTGGCGGGAAGAAAGCGACTTCAGCACCATCGATTAACGCGGTCTCAACGCTGACCATTTGCTGGTTAAGTGCGCAACGCAAGACCTTATCCTTAGCCAAGGTCTCTGCCCAAGGATGACCCCGTGCAATGAGATGAGAGCGCAAGTCATCAATGGTTTTAATATTGTGTGGGAGGTCAATATCCTCGTGCGCAAGGCCAAGAGACTCTCGAATGGAGGCAAAAAAACGTAGGTGCAATTTCATTTTGATTGGTTAGCTCAAAAGCCCACTAAAGGGAATATAGCGAACCATATCACCTTTTTTAAACCCCTGACCAGCAGGGCAGTCCAGCAAACCATCGCCCCAAGCAGCACTGGTTAGGACCCCGGAGCTTTGGTTGGGGAACAAATCTAAGCTACCTTGTGAATTGATTTTCACCCGCAAGAACTCATTGCGTCGATCCGGTTTTAGCCAATCAAAATCAGCTCTTAGTAAATAGGATGGCGCTGATATATCAGACCTTCCTTGCAACTTCAAAATAAAGGGGCGAACAAATAACAAGAAAGTTACAAAACTCGATACGGGATTACCGGGCAAGCCAATAAACCAAGTCTCCTGATCGCTCTTTTGCTGTTTACGCACTGCTCCAAAGGCCAGGGGTTTACCAGGCTTAATACCAATCTGCCAGAGATCTAAGCGCCCTTCTGCATTGACTGCGGGCTTAATATGATCCTCTTCGCCTACCGAAACCCCTCCTGAAGTAATAATCAAATCATGGTCAGCACTCGCAGTGCGCAAAGCTGCGCGTGTTGCCTCGAGGCGATCGGGGACAATTCCATAATCCGTGGCATCACATCCCAAACTACGAATCACCCCCAAAAGCGTATCGCGATTGGAGTTATAAATACCGCCTGGTTTTAATGGCTCACCAGGCAAAGAGAGTTCATCTCCAGTAAAAAAAGCAGCGACTCGCACTTTCCGTTTTACTGGTAATTGTGCATAACCAGCAGATGCCGCTACGCCTAATTGTTGAGGTCTCAAAAAACTACCTGCTTTTAATGAAATCTTGTTGGTAGTTAAATCCTCACCGCGTCGACGGATCCACTGACCGGGATTTGGAACGCTGTTGATTTGCACCATATCGCTTTGTTCCAGAACAATGCAATCTTCTTGCATCACTACAGCGTCTGCCCCCTGGGGAATAGGAGCGCCTGTAAAAATACGGGCGATGGTTCCTGATTCCAAGTTCCGTCCCACAGAACCAGCTGGAATACGTTGTGCCATCCGCAATATAGTTCCAGCCTGCGTAATGTCAGAGCAACGCACCGCATAGCCGTCCATAGAGGTGTTATCCAATGGAGGTACATCGACCTGACTGGCGATATCCTTCGCGAGCACACGCCCTAAGGCTGCCTGCGTTGGAACCGTTTCATCCTCGTTAACCGAACTTGCATTTTTTAATAAATGGGCAATAGCCTCTGCTGCAGTGAGCATTGGTGGTTTGTTTGGGTTTGATTGCATGGCGTTTTGGAAACTAAATCACGTGTTGTTCAATAAAGTGCTTCACTTGAAATGTATCTGCCGGCATATTGATAACCCGTTGCGGCTTTGCTTTGATATCTTTGAATGCATTCGGGCACTCCGCGGGACGCCCCAAGGCTTCCTGAATGGTCTCTTCAAATTTAATCGGCAATGCGGTCTCTAGCACCAGCATCGGAATGCCTTTTTGCAGATACTCTCGGGCTACCCGAATACCATCTGCAGTATGCGTATCAATCATGATTCCATACTGCTCATCGATATTGCGAATCGTTTCTAAACGGTTTTGGTGCGTACTCCGGCCCGAGACAAAACCAAACTGCCTAATCGTTTGAAACGCTGGGTCTTTAGAAAGATCAAACCCGCCTTCAAC
>DBCI01000056.1:25989-30123 GCA_002292975.1 Polynucleobacter sp. UBA962
TCAAAATTACTTGCCTTGGAGATGTCCATTGATGGGCTAGAAGTATGTAAAGTTTCTGCAGATTTGCGAGCACGATAAATACCAGTCTTAAAGAACTCATCAAGTACATCGTTCTCATTGGTGGCTACCACTAATCGCTCGATCGGCAAGCCCATCATGCGCGCAATATGACCAGCACAAACATTCCCGAAGTTACCCGAGGGCACGGCAAAAGAAACTTTTTCGGTACTTGATTGGGTAGCCAGGAGATATCCCTGAAAATAATAAACCACTTGAGCCAGTACGCGACCCCAATTAATCGAGTTCACTGTACCAATACGATATTTGGCTTTAAACGCCAAATCGTTACTCACTGCTTTCACAATATCTTGGCAATCGTCAAATACACCCTCAACTGCTACATTAAATATATTGGGATCTTGCAAGGAATACATTTGTGCAGACTGAAATGGGCTCATCTTGCCGCGCGGGGAGAGCATAAATACTTTTATGCCATGCTTGCCACGCATTGCATACTCAGCGGCACTGCCTGTGTCACCCGACGTGGCCCCCAAAATATTCAGGTCTTGATTGGCGCGCTTTAGAGCGTACTCAAATAAATTACCCAGCAATTGCATCGCCATATCTTTAAATGCCAGGGTTGGCCCATTGGATAAACAAAGTAGTCCAAGCTTTGCACCCTTTTCTTCGCCCAACCAATGGATGGGGGTGATATCGCTGGCAGGATCATTCGGTCTGCCATTGCAGTACACCTGAGGTGTATAGGTTTTATGTAATATGACTTTTAAATCATCAGCTGGGATGTCATCGCAATACAAACTCAGGATGTTATAGGCAAGATCGGCATACGATAGGCCCCGCCATGCATCAAGCTGCTGTGTGGTTACCTGAGGATACTGAGTAGGTAAATATAAGCCGCCATCTGGGGCTAAGCCCCCTAACAGTATTCCCTGAAATGATTGCGAAGGACTGTCACCACGAGTCGACTGATAACGCATCTAAGGCTCTCGAATTAGGAAAGGTTCTCAAGACGAATCTTGATAATCTCGCCGAGCACAGTCTTGAGAGCTTGCATCTCTGTGATTGCTGCCATCATATTTTTTTCTTTGGTCTCGTGAGTCAGAATCACCAGATCCGTTTGGCTCTCACCCTCTGCAGCCTCTTTCTGCAGAAGAGCATCAATCGAAACGCCATGCGCGGCAAGAATACGAGTAATCTCTGCTAGCACGCCCGCTTGATCTGCTACCGCCAAACGCAGGTAATAACTAGTGGTGACCTCTGCCATTGGCAAAATCGGTATGTTTTGTACGGCATCCGGTTGGAAGGCAAGGTGTGGAACTCGATTCTCTGGATCAGCAGTTTGTAAACGCGTCACATCCACTAAATCAGCGATCACTGCGGATGCAGTTGGTTCAGAGCCGGCACCTTTGCCGTAATACAGGGTAGTTCCAACCGCATCACCATGAACCTGAACAGCATTCATCGCGCCCTCCACATTAGCTAATAAGCGCTTTGTCGGAACCAAAGTCGGGTGCACTCGCAACTCAATGCCATTGGGATTTTTCTTAGTAATGCCCAATAATTTGATGCGATAGCCCAATTGCTCTGCATACTTAATATCGACTGCAGAAAGCTGGGTAATCCCCTCAACATGAGCCTGGGAAAATTGCATTGGCACACCAAATGCGATCGCACTCATAATCGTTGCTTTATGAGCGGCATCAATACCCTCAATATCAAAGGTGGGATCCGCTTCCGCATACCCCAAGCGTTGAGCCTCTTTTAAGACTGTATTAAAGTCCAAGTCTTTGTCGCGCATCTCAGACAAAATGAAATTGGTAGTGCCGTTAATGATTCCTGCAATCCACTCAATTCGATTGGCGCTCAAACCCTCACGCAAAGCCTTAATAATTGGGATACCGCCAGCAACCGCTGCCTCAAATGCAACCATCACCCCTTTAGCGTGGGCCGCCTTAAAGATCTCATTACCATGAACAGCAATTAAGGCTTTATTAGCAGTGACGACATGCTTGCCGGCAGCAATAGCTTCAAGCACTAGATCCTTGGCAATCCCATATCCACCAATTAACTCCACCACAATATCAATTTCAGGATTTTGAATAACTTTGCGAGCGTCATCCACCACCTCAGCCTGACCCTTGACTAGTTCTTGAGCACGTTGGGTATTAAGGTCAGCGACTGTATGGATGCGAATACCACGGCCTGCGCGCCGTTTAATTTCCTCTTGATTGCGAGCTAGAACAGTAAATACTCCGCTCCCAACGGTGCCGATTCCGAGAAGCCCTACTTGAATGGGTTTCATCATGCTTTTACCGTCGCAGCAGCACCCTTTTTGAGCGCATGTTTATTACGATACCGCTCTAAGAAATGAGCAATCCGCTTAATTGCTTCCCGCAGGGTATCCTCATGCGGCAAGAAGGTAATCCGGAAGTGATCTGGATGCGGCCAGTTAAAGCCAGTGCCTTGAACCAAGAGCACCTTCTCCTCTTTTAATAAATCAGCAATAAATTGCTGATCGTCTTTGATGGGGTACATTTCTGGATCTAATTTTGGAAACAGATATAGGGCAGCCTTTGGCTTAGCTACGGTAACGCCTGGTATTTCGCTCATTAATTTGTATGCCAAATCACGTTGTCTGGCAAGACGTCCGTCCTTAGCGACCAAATCATTAATGCTTTGATAACCGCCTAACGCAGTTTGAATCGCATATTGCCCAGGGACGTTTGCACATAGGCGCATGGAGGACAACATATTGAGTCCTTCAATATAGTCAGTGACCATCGCCTTATCACCCGAGACCACCATCCAGCCAGAACGATATCCGCAGGAACGATAGTTCTTAGAGAGTCCGTTAAAGGTAATGGTAACGACATCGGTCGAGAGCGATGCCAGAGAAATATGTTTCTCGCCATCAAACAACATCTTGTCATAAATCTCATCAACAAATAGAATTAAATTATGTTGACGTGCAACTGCAATCATTTCTAACAAAATGTCTTTTGAATATAAAGCACCCGTTGGATTATTGGGATTGATCACCACAATTGCCTTGGTACGCGACGTAATCTTTGAGCGTAGATTATTCATATCAGGCGCCCAGTCTTTAGTTTCATCACACAAGTAATGATGAGGGGTGCCTCCCGATAAAGACACAGCAGCCGTCCATAATGGATAGTCGGGTGCCGGCACGAGCACTTCATCGCCATTATTTAGCAATGCGTTCATGGCCAACACAATTAATTCAGAGGCGCCGTTACCGGTATAAATATCGTCCAAGGTAACGCCCTGAATACCCTTCTCTTGGCAGTACTGCATGATTGCTTTGCGAGCTGCAAAAATACCTTTTGAGTCAGAATAGGCTGAGGCATTACTTAAATTACGAATCATGTCCAACTGAATCTCTTCAGGAGGATCAAAGCCAAAGACGCCCACATTACCAATATTGAGCTTAATAATTTTCTGCCCCTCTTCTTCCATGCGTTGGGCAAGCTCGAGAACGGGGCCGCGTATGTCATAACAGACATTGTTTAGTTTGTCGGACTTTTGGATCGGTTTCACAATGGGGTCTTCTAAATGGTTAAGCTCTTGAAATCTAGGGATAAATTGCTGGCTATAATCCCTTAATTATGACAGAGCCTCGGCGTGAAGTTACATTCTGACCCCCAATCCAGCCTAAATACAATTACGGGCTATGGAATTGGCTATATCGAGGTGAACTCAAAAGCATACTCACATGCCATTATTATTCAACCAGAGGGCGAAATTACGCCCTGGCCAGTCAATACATTTGGGGATCTCTCGTCAGAAAATTTGGCCGGCTTATGCGTCTTTAAGCCAGAGCTCATCATTATTGGCACGGGTAAGAAGCAGCAGTTTTTAAAGCCGGAACTCATCAAACCGCTCATCTTCGCCAAAATCGGCTTTGAAATGATGGACTCTCAAGCAGCCTGCCGCACCTACAATATTTTGATGAACGAAGGTCGTCAAGTATTGGCCGCTATCCTATTAGATACAAGCAATTCGCTTTAAAAGACATTTAATGAATGCCAATCGCCAAATATCGCCCATAAACTCTCTGGCTCTTTTGTTGCTATTTTTTGTAGCGACTCTGCT
>DBCI01000056.1:30200-33030 GCA_002292975.1 Polynucleobacter sp. UBA962
CAGATGGCTCGTGAAATGATGGTAAATGGTGACTTCATTACCCCTCGCTATAACGACTATAAGTATTTTGAAAAGCCGCCCTTACACATTTGGGTCACTACGATCGTGTTTCAGGTATTTGGTTTGGGAGAGTGGCAAGCGCGCTTTTGGAGCGGTATCACCAGTTACTTCACTATTCTGCTGGTGGGCTTTACTGCATTTCGATTGTATGGCTCACTCGCCGGCTATCTTGCTGCACTCATCTTACTGGCTAGTCCAATGTGGGTGTTGGGTGGGCACTTTAATGCTCTCGATATGGGACTATCTGCTTTTTTAAATCTGGCGCTATGTTCATTGCTTCTGGCTCAGCACAGTTTTAATGAGAATCGTCTGCGTGCAGTGCGCTATTGGATGTGGATTTGTTGGTTAGCCATGGGTCTAGCGACTCTCTCAAAGGGCCTCATTGGTATTGTGATTCCGGGGATGGTTTTATTTGCATACATGATTACTCGCTGGGATTGGCGTATTTTGACCAGGCTTCACATCGTTAGCGGCTTAATCATTTTCCTAGGAGTGACTGCGCCATGGTTTATTGCGGTCTCGATGCAAAATCCAGAGTTTGCGCATTTCTTTTTTATTCACGAGCACTTTGAACGCTTCACGGCTGACGCACACCGACGTACTGCACCGTCTTACTTCTTTCTACCACTGGTAGTGGTGGGCTTTCTGCCTTGGATGCCGCAGTTCTTTCAATCTGCTTGGCAAACCCTCAAACAATATCGTCTTGGACAGTTCTCGGCGAGTTGGATGCTCTGGGCATGGTTTGTGATCATCTTGCTGTTCTTTAGTGTGTCGCGCTCTAAATTACCAGGCTACATCATGCCGGTATTTCCTGCGCTTGCTGTCTTGGCAGCCAAGACCATCGTGGACTACTTAGATACTCATCCCAACCTAGCGAATGGCTGGAGAGCTCAGACTTGCTTCTTTGTGATTCTGGCCGCTGTGGGCTTTTTCTTCCTTCCTGAAATCGGACGCGGTGGCCAAGCCGATGAGGTTGAAGCTTTCCAAAACTATACGATTTGGATTGTGGTTGCGCTTACATGTTTACTGAGTTTTAGCTTCATTGCCACCATTCTTGCCAAACGAAATTCCTTACTCAGTGTTGGACTATTTGCATTTGGATTTTTCCTAACCGCAACAATTGCAGGTACTGGCCATGAAACCTTGGGGCGCGCAGCATCTGGCTTCGACCTAGCGCAAAAGGTAAAAGGTCAAATACCCAGCGATGCCAAGATTTACTCAGTGCGCCTGCTTGACCATACCCTGCCGTTTTATCTAGAGCGCAATACCATCATGGTGGAGTTCACCGATGAGTTGACCTTTGGCTCGAAGCAAGAGCCCCAAAAATGGGTTCCCACTCTCAATGAGTTTCTTGTTATTTGGAAGCAAGATCCCACTGCCATTGCGGTCATGGTTCCCACCCAATTTGAGGAACTAAAGCAAACGAACCTGCCCATGGAAGAACTTGGCAGAGATTCGAGACGCGTTATTGTTCGACACCCGTCACCAGCTTTGCGACAATAGACGGATGACCCAACCATTCATTCCTTTTACAAAGCCCACCATTGATGAGGCAACGATTTCTGCCGTTGCTGATGTTCTGCGCTCGGGCTGGATTACTTCGGGTCCTAAAGTATTAGAATTTGAGAGTGCTTTAGGGGGGTATTTCGGTGGCGCAACCGTGCGTTGTTTTGCTAACGGAACAGCGACGATGAAAATCGCTTTACAAGTTGCTGGGATTGGTCCGGGTGATGAGGTCATTACGTCGCCAATTTCTTGGGTAGCTACGTCCAATGTCATTCTGGCTGTTGGCGCCAAGCCAATATTTGTTGATATTGATCCTCAAACACGCAATATAGATCTGAAAAAAGTGGCTCAGGCAATTAATCAACATACGAAGGCCATCATGCCCGTTTATTTGGCTGGCCTACCGATCGATATTGATGCTTTATATGCTCTAGCAACGCAACATGGTTTACGCGTTATTGAAGATGCTGCGCAAGCTTTGGGATCTTCTTGGAATGGCACTCGAATTGGTCAGAGGGGTAAACATGATTTGGTGAGCTTTAGTTTCCAAGCGAATAAGAATCTCACCACCATTGAAGGCGGCTGTTTGGTCTTTAACACAGAGCGATTTGGCGCAGACCAAGTGCAGTTGGCAGAAAAATTGCGTCTACAAGGTTTGGTACGCAGTGGCCCCGACGGGATCGAAGTAGATGTCTTGGGTGGCAAAGATAATCTAACGGATGTGAATGCCGTGATTGGGCTGCATCAACTCAAGCAATTAGATCAATTTCAGCAAAGACGTATTGAGCTTGCCAAAGACTATTTTCTAAAAATTGATCAAGCTGGTCTGGTTCATAAAGGCTTAGGTTTGCCCGTGGCGGATTTTGAACAGAGTAACTGGCATATGTTCCAGGTGATCTTGCCCTTAGCTCGCTTACAAAAATCCCGTGGTGACCTTATGCTTACTCTCAAAGAGCGAGGCATTGGTACTGGGGTGCATTACCCCATCATTACGGGTTTTGATCTGTATCGCAAATTGGGCTATAGCCCTGAGTCCACCCCCATTGCTAGCAAGATTGGGGCTTCTATTTTGACGCTCCCCTTATTTCCCAGTATGAGCTCTCATGATATTGATCGCGTGGTCCAAGCGCTCACCCAAGTCCTGAACTAATACCCCCCGCCTCTGATCAGGCAAAATGGAGTAATGAATAGCTCGCCAATCCCGTTCAATAACACTACCCCTCGCCTGAGCTTGATCATCCCGGTCTATAACGAGGAAGAGGGC
>DBCI01000071.1:0-2852 GCA_002292975.1 Polynucleobacter sp. UBA962
TTCTTAAAGCCTTTTTCAAAGACCACCAACGCCCAAACCCACTGCTTGAAACCTTAGGTAATGTGCATGCACTAGAAGAACTAAAAAAGATACTCGATGGTTTACGTAACGGCGGTAAGAAGGACCAAAATTTAGTTCCCGATCTTGAGCACACAATCGCACATCTCGCAAATCATGATCTCACTAGAGCGACTAGCGCAATTGTTCCAGTGTTCATGACCCAAAATGAGTTACCAAGCTATCGCAAAGATAATGATGGCGTCAGCAAAACAATTTTGGCGTATCTCAAAGCACAGCAGCAAGATGCTGAAGCATTTGTTCAAATACGACAGCATTGGGGTAGGGTATGTGAGCAATACATCGAGTGGCGTGCTCAACAAGATGCAATTGTTTTAAATCAGGCGTGGTTTGCGGTGAGTGCCGCAATCTTTAAACATACCCAGCGAGCAAAAGAGCGCTTACGGGTTCGGGATTTTGATGATCTCGAACTCGGTGTCGCACAAATGATCTCGGATCCGCGTATTGCCGCTTACTTACAAGCCCGTCTAGATGCTCGGTATAACCATATCTTGATTGATGAGTTTCAGGATACCAATCCCTTGCAATGGCAAATCCTTAAATCTTGGTTAGAAGCCTATGGCGAGGATACCGATCGACCTAAGGTATTTATTGTGGGTGATCCCAAGCAATCGATCTATCGTTTTCGTCGTGCTGACCCACGACTCTTTACAGCAGCTACTCATTTTTTACTAAAACACTATGACGCTGCATTGGAAGAACAAAATACCACCCGGCGCAATGCCCCGAAGATTGTGGAGGCGGTTAATGCTATCTTTGCGGCCGATCGTATTCCGCCGTCTTATCCATTTAAAGAGCAAGATACTCTCTGGACCTCGCCGCCATTACCGGAGCCAGCGGTTTATCAAAACGGGGAGGCTTATCGTTTAGATCTCATTCCGTATGAGGAGCCCTCCGACATTCTACGGAACGGCAATGCGCTAGAGGCAGCCTTGGTTGACCCTCACGAGACTCCTGCAAAAAAGCAACGCGCTCACGAAGGACGTAGGATCGCACGCTTAATACAGCATGTCATGCAAACCCGACGTGTTTTGGATGAAGAGCTCGATATCAAAGAGACCAAGCAAAAGCGCACCCTATGGCGCCTTGCACGCCCTGGAGATTTCTTACTGTTAGTGAAGCGCCGTGCTTACTTGCCGGAGTATGAGAAAGCATTACGCGAAGCCGGACTTCTGTTTGACAGCCCACGCTTAGGGGGCCTACTTGAGACCCTTGAGGTTGATGACCTCATTGCGTTGCTGACCATTTTAGTTACTCCCGGTAATGACCTAGCCCTGGCGCAGGTCTTGCGTAGCCCCTTATTTGCTCTTGATGAAGCGCAAATGCAAACCTTGGCAGAGTTAGTGCAAAGTAATCAGGGTTACCGCAATTGGTGGGAGGCCTTAACCCATGCAGAAGGTCATCCCCATCAGGCTCGATTCCATGTGATTACACAACTCCTGCAACAGTGGATTGGTTTAGCGAAACATCTGCCGGTTCATGATCTACTTGACCATGTGTATTTCTCGGGCGATGTCCGGCTTCAATACGCGAGCCACTGCCATGCGAGTGATCGCGATCAGGTATTGGCTAATCTCGATGCTTTCCTAGAGTTGGCGCTTAATCTTGATGGTGGTCGCTACCCCAGCTTAGGACGTTTCATTACTCAACTCAATCGCATGCGTCGTGGCGATGAGGATGAGACCCCAGATGAGGGAGAGATGAGCGCAGATGCTAGCGATGGCCTAGAAGATCTCGAGTCAGATCACGAGCCCAGTGACGACTTACAAGAGGCTCACGATCAACGCACACAACGAGTTCGTTTGATGACCATTCATGGTGCAAAGGGATTAGAGGCGCCCTTTGTCATATTACTTGATAGTAATAACACTGCGGTACCGCATTTTAGTCATGGTGTTTTGCTTGATTGGGATCCTGATCAAGCCAGCCCCGGTCATTTATCCATGTTCACTAAACTTAGCTTAGGTACGGGCCGAGAGGATCTCAAGCAACAAGAAAAAGAGATTGCTCTAAAAGAGAACTGGAACCTCCTCTATGTAGCAATCACCAGAGCGAAGCAAGGATTTTGGATAAGCGGGGTAGAGAGCTCCCAAAACCGCGAGGACGCGGGCGTTATGAAAGACAGTTGGTATGCGCGTGCCCGCAGTGCGGAGCTTGCAGTCTTTACAGAACTCGATCATCCGACCCATGCCATGATGCATTCAGCCACACACATACCAAGTCTTGCCCCAATCCCCGAAACGCAATTTGAGCTTCGTGATCTGGTCTTGAGCTGGCAGGGTACTGAACCTATTCAGGATGAGGAGTTGAGCATTAGTCCCGAGCAACAACAGGCTTTGAATGAAGGAGTCTGGTTTCATGGGGTATTACAACGCATTAGCCCGCAACAATACCGACCGGTATCTAAAAACATACCCGAGCCTCATGCGGTGGCGAGTGCATTCATGATCTCGCTTGCAGATGCCCAGATAGCTCTGCAACGCGCACTCACGGTCTATCAGGATCCTGAACTGCAAATCTATTTTGATCCCACGCGATATCAGGCAGCTTGGAATGAGTTAGACCTGATGACCGTCGATGGAAAAAGTATGCGGATTGACCGTTTGGTGGAGCTGAGTGATTCATTGGTGATTTTGGATTACAAATTAAGTATTCCCAAACCTAATGACTCCCTGTATCAAAAATACTCAGAGCAACTCAGCCAATACCGCAATGAGTTACAACGCATCTACCCAGACAAAGTCATTAAGGCAATCTTAATTGATGCCCAAGGA
>DBCI01000071.1:2940-3839 GCA_002292975.1 Polynucleobacter sp. UBA962
CCCAAAGGAATTTGTGCGACCCCAAAGGCGCTACGCGCATGTTTGCCTGCATCGCCAAAGATCTCACCAAGCAGTTCAGAACAGCCATTGACCACCAGATGATGTTCTGTGAACTCGGAAGTGGAGTTCACTAGACCCATGAGCTTGACGATTCGCTTAACTCGATCCAAAGATCCCAAATGAGCATTGAGGGTCGAGAGCAGGTCGATCGCAATACTGCGCGCCGCCGCTTTACCGGTTGCTGTATCCATATCAAGACCCAATTTACCAACCCAAGGCTTGCCGTCTTGTTTGGCAATATGGCCAGATAAATAGACCTGATTGCCGCTCGTAACTGCCATCACATAGGCCGCAGCGGGAGCGCTAGGGGTGCTTAGGGTGATTCCGAGTTTGGATAGTTGTTGGGTAATAGCGCTCATCAGGACCTTTCGAATGAGTAGGGATAGTGGTTGTCATTAGAGGACCATCAGTATATGAAATTGGCAAAAATACCTGACAAATTCCCTCTCCGCTATACTTCAGCCTACAAAATATTAACCATATTGCATTACGATTACGCCCATGAACAACGCCATCGTTTTCTCTCTAAGCACAGCATTATTTGCTAGCCTATTTTCTGTAAACGCCCATGCTCAAGACGTCAAGGGTAGCGCCCAAGCCGGCCAATCCAAGGTATGGATTTGTGTAGGTTGCCATGCCATCCCAGAATACCGGGCGGATTGGCCACAGGTTTATCGAGTGCCTAAATTAGGTGGACAGAACGCTGAATACATTATTGCTTCCTTAAAAGCCTATAAATCTGGGGAGCGTAAGCATCCCACCATGCGCGGGATCGCCGGGAGCTTAAACGATCAAGACATGGCCGATATTGCCGCCTACTATGCTGCGCAGAATGCAAA
>DBCI01000071.1:3860-4194 GCA_002292975.1 Polynucleobacter sp. UBA962
TCACCCCGTAACCCATTAAAGTAATTGGAATAGAGACCATGTTGAAATCCACTCTTATTCTTGCCTTATTCAGCGCCTCTGTAGGAATTGCGCATGCAGCCGATATTGCCAAAGGCAAAGAACTCGTTGAGAAGAACAATTGCGCTGCTTGCCATGGTGCTGGCCTAAAAGCCCCAGTGGCACCTGCTTACCCTAAGATTGCGGGTCAGTATCAAGACTATCTCTACTTCTCCTTGAAGTCGTATACCGTTAACAATGCCAACGTGGGGAGAAACAACGCAATTATGCAATCGCAAGTTAAGCCCTATAGTGATAAAGACTTACGGGATATGGC
>DBCI01000071.1:4314-4527 GCA_002292975.1 Polynucleobacter sp. UBA962
CTATTTAGCAGCCTCTAAGCCTCGGGCTAGATGCGTGCGCATGGCTTGCTCAGCCGCAATGGGGTCACGCTTGAGAAGGGCTTTCAGAATCTCACGATGCTCCGACAAGGAGGATTGCAAACGACCTGAACGACTTAAAGAGTCCTTGCGCTGTAACTTCAATACTTTGCGAAGATCCGCAATCACACTGGTCATCCATGGATTATTGGCAAT
>DBCI01000063.1:0-5265 GCA_002292975.1 Polynucleobacter sp. UBA962
TCAGCATAGTGAACAGAACCACCCACCTTACCGCTCGAGCGAATAATTAAGGAACGCGATGCGGTGAGTTGTTCGGCCACCTCTCCACGGATATCCACTGACTCGGCAGTCACTTTACCGCGGATTAGGCCAGTTGACTCCACAATAACTTGTTTGGCAGATAAATCGCCCTCCACAACCCCTGAAACGGAGGCAATATCGGGCACTGCAAAATTTCCCTTGAGTACAACACCTTCACCCACAAAAAGACATCCTGATTGATTCGCCTCGACCATGCAAAACCCTTAATATTTGTTCACTCATTGGTTATAAACAATAACTCTATGGCCACAATGTGTTTAGATTGCCATAAAAGGTAAATTTATCACAATTGTGAGTCAAACTAGCAAACGAGGCCCCAAAATGGTGTTTTCAGGGAAAACCCTCGCTCATTTTAAGTTTAATGCTTCATATGGCCACCGCCTGAGATATCCCGGACAGGAACCTTAATCTCCACTTCCCCTGCCTTTTGGAACTTTAGCTTTACGGGTACCGACTCACCCGCCTTGAGAGGGGCCTTGATATCCATAAACATGAGATGCAAACCACCGGGTTTGAGCTCTACCGAGCCGTTGGCTGGCACCTCAATCATCTTCACCTCGCGCATTTTCATGACATTGCCGTCCATTGTCATGGTATGCAGCTGCATCTCACCGGCAACTGGGGAGCTGGCTGACACCAATTGATCCGCGGCGCCCTTATTCTCGATCTTCATAAAGCCCCCGGCTACCTTTTGCCCAGGGGCAGTAGAGCGGGTATAGGGATGATCAATAGTGAGTTGGCCCAGATTAAATTTGTGATCGGCTATCGCGCTCGCTGCAATAAAGACTAAGATAAATCCAAACAAATTGAGTGCAATACTCTTTTTCATCCTATTCTCCTACGCTTCTATTTACTACTCATTCGATTTGAAATAGACACACATCAATGACTTGAGATGAGTCAACTAAAAAATGATTAAGAATTTTGGGGAGGAGCGTGGGAGGGAAGTTTGACCCAAGCAAAGAGTGGTTTGGGGGTTTGGAAGTAAAGCGGTGGGATTAATACAAACGAAATAGGTGCCTGAAATTGAAGATGCCCCAATAATGGAATAGCGAGTGGAGTTTGAGCAACGCAGTTTGGGCAATCAAGCATCACTTCTGATTTGTCATCAGTTTTTAAATCAATTGCCAATTTACTACCATCCGCAATACAAATCTCCATACTCAGGCTCTGCCCAACACTTACTACTGAAACAACCTGTGCAATTGATGGGGCTGCGGCACTCATCGCAAAAGAGAGCGCCGTAATCCAGTGAATAAGCCTATGAGAAAACATAACAGAATCTTACTGGTTATCTAGACAAAGAAAAAGGGGCTTGCGCCCCTTCATCTCTTATTTGCCAGTATTTCAGGCCTTTTTAGCCATCAACTTCGAAAGCATGGGCCATAACAATAGAATAATTGCCAGAGCCGTAATACTGCCCACAAGGTAGTTCGAGAAGAAGATATTGAGACTACCTTGCGATAACAACATCGCTTGGCGGAAAGAATCTTCAGCGCGATCTCCCAGCACCAGCGCCAAAACCATCGGCGCCATTGGGTAATCAAGTTTCTTGAAGAGGTAGCCCAAAACTCCAAAGCCCAACATTA
The DNA here is from genome assembly GCA_002292975.1 of Polynucleobacter sp. UBA962. Classification (GTDB taxonomy): domain Bacteria; phylum Pseudomonadota; class Gammaproteobacteria; order Burkholderiales; family Burkholderiaceae; genus Polynucleobacter. The sequence continues at coordinate 1,671 of DBCI01000063.1, forward strand.
GCCAGACATCAAACATCGCGTTATGTACCGTGAATGCACCCACCGCACAGATCACAATAATGACCGGCGCAATGATCGAGAACGGAATCCGCAGAATCGACGCAAAAATCGGCACGCAGGTCAGTACCACGAAGAGGCCGGCGATATTACCGAGGTACATACTCGCAATCAATCCCCACACAAAATCTGGTTTTTCCACGAAGAGTAATGGGCCAGGTTGTAAGCCCCAGATCAAGAGTCCGCCCAACAATACGGCAGCCGTTGGTGACCCTGGAATACCTAATGAGAGCATGGGCAATAAAGCCGCCGTGCCAGCAGCATGCGCAGCGGTCTCGGGAGCAACAATACCTTCCATCTCCCCCTTACCAAACCTGTCTTTGTTCTTCGACATTTGCTTGGCAACGCCGTAACTCATAAATGATGCCGGCGTAGCACCACCAGGGGTGATCCCCATCCAACACCCAATTAAACAGCTGCGCAATGAGGTAGCCCAATACTTGGGTAGTTTGGCCCAGGTCTCAAACACGACCTTGGCACGAATCTTGGCGCTCTTGCCCGAGAAGGACAAGCCCTCTTCCATCGATTGCAAGATCTCACCAATGCCAAAAAGACCAATTACCGCAATTAAAAAATCAAAACCGCGCATGAGTTCAGTAGACCCAAAGGTCAACCGTAATTGACCAGTCACGGTATCCATACCGACAGCAGCCAAGGCAAAGCCCAACATCATGGCTGAGATTACCTTAAAGGGTGAGCCCTTGTTCATGCCCACAAAGCTACAGAAGGTTAATAGATAGACTGCAAAAAACTCCGGTGGACCAAATTGCAAAGCAAACTTAGCTACCAAAGGCGCTAAGAAGGTGATCATCACAACGGCAAAGAATGCACCAATAAAAGAAGAGGTAAATGCGCCGGTGAGCGCTTCCCCAGCCTTACCCTCTTGGGCCATTGGATAGCCATCAAAAGTTGTCGCCACAGACCAAGGCTCACCCGGAATATTAAAGAGGATCGAGGTAATTGCTCCGCCAAATAGTGCGCCCCAGTAAATGCAAGAAAGCATGATGATCGCAGAGGTAGGAGGCATCGTAAAGGTGAGTGGCAACAAGATGGCGATCCCGTTTGCACCACCTAAACCTGGAAGTACTCCAATAATCACACCAAGGATGACGCCAATTAGCATCAACATAATATTAAAGGGTGACATCGCAACAGCGAAGCCACCAAATAGGGCATTAATTTCTTCCAATGTGAGCTCCTTTTTTTCTAATTTTTATCGTGACCGGTAGTCTTGCTTACTGCAAGCCAATAAATGCCAATGGGTTAATTAGTGACCCGTGAGGTAAGGGGATTTGGAACCAATACTCAAACATCATGAAGAGCGTAATGCTAACACCAAGCCCAACAGCTGCGGCCTTCCAGATGACATACTTGCCAAGCCAAGCCATAAAGATGGCGATATAAATTGCCGAGGCAACATAAATACCGATGAGCTGAACGCCTAATACATATACTGCGGCAGGAATCAAAACTGCCAAAACTTGACGAAATGGTTCTTTTTCGACAAAACCCTCTTTCGCTTGCTCTTTATTTTTAAAGGCCTGAAACAGCGTAATGGAACTCGAAACCAAGATAATCAAACTGATATAGAAAGGAAAGTAGCCAGACCCAGGGCCGTCACTCCCCCACTTTGCTCCTAACTTAATACTGCCGATCATGACAATCAAGCCAACCGACAAGAACAAAAGAGCAACGATTATCTCCATTGTTCTGACGCTAATAACTGAGTTGTGATTTGAGTTCTCTGACATAAATTACTTTTCTATTATTAATAGTGAACTAAAAAAATAAGACCCCGTCATGAGGTCTTATTTCTGTTAGGACAAATTACTTGGCAAGAAATCCGGCTTCTTTCATGAGTTGGCCATGAAGCGCATCATTCTTCTCAATCCAAGCCACATACTCTTTACCAGTCAAGAAGGTTTGGTTAAATGCGCCATTCGCCATGAACTTTTTCCAGTCATCGGTTTCGCGAACCTTTTTGAATAGATCGATGTAGAAATCAACTTGAGCTTGAGTTACGCCAGGGGGCATAAAAATACCGCGCAACATAACGTAGTCAGTATTTACACCGACTTCTTTACAGGTTGGGACATCATTCCAAGAAAGCGTTGGGGTTACTTTCTCTTTGTAAGGCATGCGTTGTGTATCAAATACGCATTGCGCCACTAACTTACCAGCACGCCATTGCGCTACAGCCTCAATCGGATTGTTCACTGTGGAGTCCACATGATTACCGACTAATTGAGTAGCAACCGCTCCACCGCCAGCATATGGGATGTAGGTGAACTTCGTGCCAGTCGCTTTTTCAAGCGCAACGGTAATGATTTGATCTTCTTGCTTAGAGCCTGTTCCAGCCATTCTGAACTTACCGGGGCCAGCTGCTTTAGCGGCATCGATATATTGTTTAGCTGATTTATAAGGCTTCTCAGCATTGGTCCACAGCACAAACTGGTCTAAGGCTAACATAGCGACTGGGGTCATATCCTTCCAACTAAATGGAACTCCAGTTGCTCTTGGCGTTGTGAATAAATTAGATAAGGTAATAATAATTTTATGGGGATCGCCCTTTGCCTCTTTAATCGCCAAGAAACCTTCAGCACCTGCGCCTGCGCCTTTATTCACAGGAATAATGGACTGTTTCATTAAGTTGTTTTTGCTGACGATACCTTGGATCATACGGGCCATTTGGTCAGCGCCGCCGCCAGGACCCGCAGGAATCACAAACTCAACGGGCTTGGTAGGCTCCCATTTTGCTTGAGCGTGAACGGTTGACGTTGCAGCAAAACCAGCTACAAGCGCAACACCTAATACGGTGGATTTCAATTTAAAACGCATGGATACTCCTCCAAAAATAAAATGACAAAGTTTTTTTTAATTTGTTATGTGTCCGCTTTGAGAATTCATTCTTCAACAAAATACCTTGACAAAAATTGACAGACATCAACAAATGAAAATTTTTACATAAGTAATGTACTTACTTACTAGTGAAAACCCGTATTTCGGGTAAGAATCCTGAAATAAATGCTGGTGCCGGAAATAGGAATCGAACCTACGACCTTCGCATTACGAATGCGCTGCTCTACCAACTGAGCTATTCCGGCAATCATCTCCCCACAATAAAGGTGAGGAGCGCAGAGGAACGCTATTTTAGCCCAGCAAAATCAAGGGCTTTCTTGCCTTTCCCCAAAAATCACCGGTTTGCGGTGATTGCCTTGGTAATTACCTCACTGACATCGGGTGATAAACGACTCACTTCAGCAACTTGGCGCAGAGCAGCAAGCATCTGCTTTGCATAGGGCTTAGCAAATTTAGGCCAGCGATCAAGTCCACGTGCTAAACGCGCTGCCACTTGAGGATTAATTTCATCCAATGCGAGGACGCACTCTGCCCAGAAGCGATAGGCACTTCCATCTGCCTGATGAAATCCACCGGGATTATTGAGGCAAAACGCATGAATCACGCTACGCACACGATTAGGATTGTTGAGCTTGAAGGCACTGTGCTTCATTAACGCTCTAATTTCCGCCAAAATCCC
>DBCI01000063.1:5276-5939 GCA_002292975.1 Polynucleobacter sp. UBA962
ATCAACATGAACTGGTCTGGTCGCTTGTAGTGCAAACCATTTATCAATCACTAGAGCATCTTCGGCAAAGCGCTGATAGAAGTCGGCTAAGGCATTTTTAGATTGTGGCGCGTTAACAGACACTAAAGCGAGCAAGGCAGCAAACCGGTCACTCATATTATTAGCAAGTTCATACTGTTCTTCAGCTTTCTCCAGCCAGCGCCCATCACCGCCTTCCAGGAGCATCATCAAGGCAAAATTTTTGAGCGCTCGCTTACCCATACTTTTTGCATCTGGCCGATATGATCCAGGAGTCTGATGCTCTTTATAAATAATTGCCCACTCGTCTTTCAGTGCATGCGCTAGGGCTGTTTTAAAACGGCGCCTATTCCAATGAATCTCTTGTGGGTCAACTAGCTTGCATTGCTCATACAAGTAGGTCTCTGCAGGCAGAGTAACAATGAGCTCTTTAAAGGCGGGGTCTAAATTAGGATCTTGCAAAATCACCCGGTAGGCATCAATTAATTTTGTATTGGGTAAGCGCCCAGCCAAAATAATTTGCTGGGCTAGTTTTTGAGCCGATTCCCAACGACTGAAGGGGTCAGTATCTTCGGCCAATAAGGTTAAAAGCTCATCCTCACTTTGCTTGTGCTCCAAAATGATCGGAGCTGAGAAATCTCGATT
>DBCI01000059.1:0-2590 GCA_002292975.1 Polynucleobacter sp. UBA962
TGATTAATCCCTCATCGCTTAACTGTGTAAACTCTTGCGGAATCACTGTATCGCAATCAGGCGGCATCATTGCGCCCGTCATGATTTTGATGCACTCACTTGCCTGAGTCGGTGGCACCGAAGTTTGTCCTGCGTATACAGTTCCCACAATACGCAAATGAATTTGCTCGCGATCTGTCTTCAGTTCTTTGCTATTGAATGCAAAACCATCCATCGCTGAGTTATCGTTAGCGGGAACATTGATCGGTGAAAGAATATCGTTAGCAAGAATACGGCCCAAACATTGTTTGAGTGGAAGTTTTTCCATCGCATCGGAACGCTTAGCTTGTAGTTGGATATCTTGAATTAACGTTGATATCGCATTACGCGCCTCAGTCACTGATAAAAAATCAGACTGAAACTCTTGATTGGCGTTTACTAGTTTATTCATCAATATGAATCTGTAAGAGACTCTAGTTGTGCTAATTCTTCGGGGGTGTTCGCATTGGTAAATGCCTTTTCGTTGGCAAATGGAACACTGCAGGCATTTTCTTGGGCAAACCAACGGTCTATTTTTCGCTCACCACTTTCTAAGAAGATTTTTAAGGAGCCTAATAAATCTTTATGCATTAAACAGAAGACTGGTTGTGCCCAAATCTTCCCTGTCGTATCTTGACTCGATGCGTATCCAATCTTTACCTGATTTGTTTTAAGAGAATCGGCTAATTGATTGGCAAGATCAAGCGGAAATAGCGGGGAATCGCAGGGTACAGTGAGCAAATAAGGAGTTTTGCATGCTTTAAGACCTGCCACAAAACCAGCCAGCGGACCCGAAAAACTATCGTCCTCATCGGCTAAAACAGGATAACCATACGATGAATAGATTGAATGATTGCGGTTAGCATTAATCAGTATTGTGTGAACCTGGGGCTTCAGTCGTTCAAGAGCTGACTCGATCAACGGAATTCCTTTAAATGGGATTAAGCCTTTATCAATCCCGCCCATTCGTTGGGCACGACCACCGGCTAAAACAAGACCCGTGATATCCGATACTGCAATCGATCCCATGGACTTAGCCGCCGATATACGACATTTCAACTTTACGATCAGCTCGTTTCGGATCTTTAGTATTGAGGTGTCTTAGTTCAGAGTAGCGATCGTCTCTGGAGGACCAGGTATGCATCACGGCGTTTGCAATTTCTAGATCACTTTTTCCAGAACGCAGAAGTGTTTTGAAGTCAAATCCTTGTGTCGCAAACAAGCAAAGAAAGAGTTGTCCATCGGTAGATAGACGGGCCCGAGTACATTCGTGGCAAAAGGTTTGGGTCACACTCGAGATCACACCAATTTCACCAGCATCATCTTGATAACGCCAGCGTTGTGCTACCTCCCCTGAATAATTAGGATCAATCTGCTCTAGTGGAAAATGCTCATGAATCATGGCGATCACTTTAGCGGAGGGGAGTACCTCAGCTAAGTTCCAGCCATTTGAGCTACCGACATCCATAAACTCAATAAAGCGTAGGGTCACTCCACTATTACGAAAGTGTTTGGCCATTGGCAAAATTTCTTGCTCATTTGTACCTTTTTTAACAACCATATTGACTTTGATACCGGTAAAGCCTGCCTTCTGGGCTGCTTCAATCCCATTTAAGACATCCGAAACGGGATAGTCAACATCATTCATTTTTTTGAAGATCGCATCATCCATGGCATCAAGACTCACGGTGAGGCGTTGTAGGCCTGCCGCCTTTAACTTAGCTGACTTTTTCTGCAAAAGACTGCCATTGGTCGTCAGCGTCAGATCAAGAGATTGACCGCTGGGTGTTTTGATTTGCGCCAACATGGTGATGAGTTTTTCAACATCTTTGCGCAACAGAGGCTCGCCACCAGTCAAACGAATTTTTTCAACACCCAGCGTGGCAAAAATATTAGCTAAGCGATGAATTTCCTCAAAGCTTAATAATTCTTGTTGGGCTAAATAGGGATAGTTTTGATCAAACACTTCCTTAGGCATGCAATAGGTACAGCGAAAATTACACCGATCAGTAACGGATATGCGTAAATCCCTTAAGGACCTCCGACGTAAATCCAAGGTCTGACCATGAGCCTCAGAAAGAGTCTCGGGCACCAATGGCAAAGGACCCTCTCGGGCCTCTTTGCGGATAGGAATAATTCGATCAGCCATGATGCATTATGACTTCAAACGCTCATCTCGTTCGCACCGAGGGGGCTAGCCATTTTTATCAATGGTTTTTTCTTGGCCGCCCGTCTCCACCAGCACCATGGGCCCTGTTGAGAGATTGGCTGGAGGCTTCGGATCCCGTTGAGCTCGTGGCGCAGGGTTCTCAGACTGAATCTGATTTTGTACCTCCGCTAGTTTGTTACTGTCGGTACCAACCCAAACCATTCCAGCGGTCTGCACCACACTTTTCAGGGGCTCTTCAGCAAGCGGTGTAAAGGCTACCTTAGGTAGCTCGGGAACAATAATCGGCGTTACAGGAGGAGTCTCAGCGGTCGTGCCTTGAAGAATTGTCGCTGGAGTGTTTACAGACGGACTCTCTGTTTGCATTCTTTGTTCTGATCTGGGGCCGCGATTAGATCCAGACCG
>DBCI01000059.1:2656-12012 GCA_002292975.1 Polynucleobacter sp. UBA962
GGCAGAACGACCCCCCAAGCCCATCGGAAAGCCACTATGAAGATCTTGGGCAGAACTGTCACTGCGCTCAGATCGTTCATTGCGGTTACGACCGCGACCGCGGCGATTTCTACCCCGACGACGGTCTTCGTTAGCAGCCTCTGCATCACTTACATCAGGCGCAACAGTTTGAGCTTGTTGAGTGACTGCTTGATCATTTCGGTCTTGCTGCGGATTGCGTTCATTTCGCTCACCACGATTACGACCCCGACCTTCTTGACGGGGTCGATTTTGGTTTTGCTCGCCAATGTCAGCAACTTTCTCTGGGCGATCCGGATTATCGCCACGCGTAGTTCTATCTTGACGATTACGACCGCGATTACGGTTATTGCGATCTCCGTTACGACCGCGACCTTCTGGACGGGCGCTAGGTTTGACTTCTTCGGTTTTAGCCGGAGCGGCAGGAGAGAATATCTTTTTAAAGAACCCAAAGATTCCGCCAGAGGATCCCACACTTGTATTAGCGGCGGCGCTCTCGCGAGCTGGTCGAGGGCTTGCCATGGGCGCCGGCTGGCTAGGGGTAATACCTTTTACGGCTGCCTCAGGACGCGCACGTACTTCTTCATTTTTGCGACCAATGACAGTATCGGTCTCGAGCTCACGCGCAGATTCTTCTACCATCACATAGCTAAGCTTTTGCTCATCGAGGCGTGGATCATCATGCCGTAAGCGCTCTAACTTGTAATGAGGGGTCTCAAGATGCTTATTCGGAATCATTAAGACATGTACCTTAAAGCGGGTTTCAATCTTAATGACTTCAGCACGTTTTTCATTTAACAGGAAGGCAACAACATCTACTGGAACCTGGCAGTGAATTGCAGCTGTATTTTCCTTCATGGCCTCTTCTTGAATAATCCGTAAGACCTGAAGTGCAGACGATTCTGTATCCCGAATATGGCCTGTGCCATTACACCGTGGGCAAGTGACATGACTCGCTTCGGATAAGGCGGGGCGCAAGCGTTGACGCGATAATTCCATCAGACCAAACTTCGAAATCTTGCCGGTTTGAACGCGAGCGCGATCATGTCGCAAAGCGTCACGCAAGCGATTTTCAACATCACGCTGGCTCTTGGCAGATTCCATATCAATGAAGTCAATCACGATGAGGCCACCAAGGTCGCGTAGACGCATTTGTCTAGCAATTTCGTCAGCAGCTTCTAGGTTGGTACGAGTTGCGGTTTCTTCAATATCAGAACCGCGTGTTGCACGCGCTGAGTTAACGTCAACAGACACGAGTGCTTCGGTATGATCGATAACGATTGCTCCACCAGAAGGGAGTGGGACCGTTCTCGAGTAGGCAGTTTCAATCTGATGCTCAATCTGGAAACGCGAGAATAAGGGCACGTCATCTTGATAGCGTTTAACTCTTGGCAAGTTATCAGGCATAACAACCGACATAAACGCCTGAGCTTGCTCATAAATATCATCCGTATCGATTAGGATCTCGCCAATATCTGGTTGGAAATAGTCGCGGATTGCACGAATGACAAGGCTGGATTCCAAATAAATCAATAGGGGGGCAGAATTTCCTTTGACGGCCTCATCAATCGCTTTCCATAACTGCATGAGATAGTTCAGGTCCCATTGCAATTCAACGGCATCGCGACCGATACCGGCGGTTCTGGCAATAATGCTCATGCCATCTGGTATTTCTAGTTGTGCCATTGCCTCACGCAATTCCTGACGATCTTCACCCTCAATACGGCGCGATACCCCGCCACCCCTGGGATTATTTGGCATTAGCACAAGATAGCGGCCAGCCAATGAGACAAAGGAGGTTAATGCGGCACCTTTTTGGCCCCGCTCTTCCTTTTCAACTTGGACAACAATTTCTTGACCCTCGCGAAGCGCATCCTTAATCGATGCGTTACGAACGTCAACACCTTCCTTAAAGTAGGTGCGCGCAACCTCTTTAAATGGCAGGAAGCCATGACGCTCCTCGCCGTAGTTCACAAAGCAAGCCTCTAGGGATGGCTCAATACGGGTAATAACACCTTTGTAGATATTGCCTTTACGCTGTTCGCGTCCAGCGGATTCAATATCGATGTCGATTAATTTCTGACCATCAACAATGGCGACGCGCAACTCTTCCTGTTGCGTTGCATTAAATAACATGCGTTTCATAACACTCTCCTTCATGGGAGGCGCTTTTGTGCGACGCGAAGAGGATGACTAAGAAAGTTCTGAGGAATAAATCCCCAGACATTAAGAGGTGAGAGAGTCTAAAACATTCCTCTACAGGAAATTACGTTCAAACCATTAATTCCATGGTCTGAGTCTCACACCAACGCTCGCCACAGAGATCTCCTTAAGATCTCAATGTAGGCGCTCGCCTAAAAAAGGTCATCTGCTTCGTGGGTCGCGGCATACATCACGCCAACCCTGCGCCTCATTAAAACGGGAGAGGGGCAACCCCGGGAGTCTATTAATGGGCGACTCCAAGCTCCGGAATTCAAATCAGTCTGGTAATAAATTACCTAGATCCTTGATTATAGGTCACAAAACGAATGACAATGTGGTCTATCACATGAGGAAAACCATTAATCCTGCCCCAAAAAAGAGCGATTCTGCCAAGGAATCTGCCAAAACTCCTGCTCTACAGGCTGTTTTTGAGACCGTTGACGCTAATTCTGCAGGCCAGCGGCTTGATAATTATTTGCTTCGCTGGGCTAAGGGTGTGCCTAAAAGCCATGTTTATCGAATTATTCGCTCGGGCGAGGTTCGTATCAATAAAAAACGTGCTTTGCCAACCTCTAGACTGGCTGAGGGTGATATTGTCCGTTTACCCCCAACCCGATTGGCTGAACCCCCAAAAGCTGGTGCGGGGATTTCACAAACCAAGGCAACTGAGCTGGCCGCAAAGATACCCACCCTGTTCGAAGATGAATATTTGCTCATTATTGATAAACCGTCTGGGCTCGCTGTTCATGGCGGCTCGGGCGTAAGTTTGGGGGCGATTGAGTTACTCCGAAAGGCAAGACCAGAGAGTAAGTTCTTAGAGTTGGTACATCGTTTGGACCGTGATACTTCGGGTATTTTGATCTTTGCCAAAAAACGCAGCGCACTCGTAGAGATGCATCGACAAATCCGAGAGGGTTTGACCGATAAGCGCTATCGACTCCTAGCCCATGGTGAAATTTCTCAAGGAGCTGGTACCGCGCAACTCAAGTTTCCCCTGCTGAAGTATCTTTTAGAGAATGGAGAACGCAGGGTAAGGGTTGATCCAAAAGGTCAAGCTAGTCATACTAATCTTCGGGTGACAGAGATTCTAAAAGGTGATCTGGGCGAGGTGACTCTCGCTGAAGCACAACTAAAAACAGGTCGCACTCACCAGATTCGAGTGCACTTACAAAAGATTGGCCATCCTATTTTGGGAGATGATAAATACGGCATTGATGCTGAAGATAAACGTCTTAAGGTAAAGCATTTATTCTTACACGCTCATCTTGCAGTCTTTGCACACCCTAAGACGCAGGAGAAGATGCGAGTCGAGGCCGATGTACCGAAGGCATTTAGAGAATGGTTATCGCGGTGGGAGTGTAAGACGCTACCCGCACAAACATAAGAAAGAGCTGTAGTGAAATCCGAAGAGCGCCGTTACGATTTAGTTGTCTGGGATTGGGATGGAACCATTATGGATTCGACGCCCACGATTGTGCATTGCATCCAGCAGGCCTGCCGTGATCTTGATTTTCCCGTTCCAGATGATTCCATCGCTAGCTACGTGATTGGTTTGGGTGTACAAGACTCATTACGTCGAGTGGTTCCTACAGTGCATCCCGCCCGCTTTCCGGAGTTGGTTGAGCGGTTTCGTTATCACTACCTCGCTAAGGATCACGAACTGCATTTATTTGTCGGTATCCGAGAGTTGCTGGAGGACCTAAAAAATAAAGGCTTTATGTTGGGCGTCGCCACAGGCAAACCAAGGCGCGGATTAGACCGATCCCTCAATTTTCACGAACTCAAGCATCTTTTTCATGACACTCGCACTGCCGACGAATCATTTTCTAAGCCCCACCCTGGCATGTTGCTAGACTTATCGGATAGCTTGCAAGTTCCGGTGCGTAAGATGCTAATGATCGGCGATACTACCCACGATCTTGAGATGGCCCAATCCGCAGGGGTTGATGGGGTTGCAGTAAGCTATGGCGCACATCCAGCCGATGCGTTGAAGGCAGCAAAATCTCTTGCTTGCCTTGATAATGTAGAGCAGTTAGTCGCTTGGTTACAAAATAATTTGTATGTACAACATCCCACCCCGATTGAAATTGGTAAATAGAGTTCATTATGGATACAAAGCAAAGCCCTGAATCTGCAAAACCGAACTCCCAATGGGAGCGTAATGCACTAGAACTTCTTTTGTTGGAGAATTTAAAAGAGAACCGCAAGGCAAGGCGTTGGAGGGCTGCTATAAGAATATTAAGTTTGGTTGTATTGGTAGGCTTAATTTATCAAGTCTTTGATATACGGTTACCCGGCAGTGGCGGCAGTGGAAAACATACCGCTCTGGTGAGTATTGAGGGTGAGATTTCCCCAAACTCCATAGCAAATGCCTTAGACATTAATTCAGCACTCACCGCAGCGTTTGAAAGCAAAGAAGCAGTAGGTGTTGTACTGCGGATCAATAGTCCTGGTGGTTCACCGGTTCAAGCCGGCATGATTAACGATGAGATCAGACGTTTGCGAACCCTGCATCCTGAAAAACCTTTTTATGTAGTGGTTGAGGATGTATGTGCATCAGGTGGCTATTACATTGCTGTTGCTGGGGACAAGATATTGGTGGATAAAGCGAGTCTCGTAGGTTCCATTGGCGTGGTAATGGGCGGCTTTGGCTTTACAGGACTCATGGAGAAAATGGGTATCTCAAGACGGCTCATTACTGCCGGAACGGAAAAGGGCATGTTGGATCCTTTTTCGAAAGAAAATCCTAAGCAAGTTGAGATGGTAAAAAAAATGCTTGAAGAGATCCATCAGCAATTTATTACAGTGGTGAAACAAGGGCGGGGTGAGCGCTTAAAAAACGACCCTGAGATCTTTACAGGTCGCGTATGGAATGGTGAGCAGGCCTTGCAACTAGGCTTGGTGGATGGATATGGCACGGTTGATTCTGTGGCGCGCGATATTTTGAAAGTGCCAGACTTGGTTGAATACACCCTTAAAGAGAACTTTGCCGAACGGGTTGCTAAACGTTTTGGGGCGGAGACCGGCGCTGCAATCAGTAAGGCTCTGATGCGTGGCGCGGAGATGCGCTAAGCCAGCATTAAAAATATAGCGGGACGATTTTTTAATACTGCGTTCATTGCGACTGGATTACTAAATCGATTCTGCCATTCGCTGACTGGCGCAGTCCAAATCCACTCACTTTGAAGGCTCAAGTCGACTGCGATACATAGTTGAGTTTGTGATGAAAGTGAACCTAAGCAACTTTCTAGCATCGCTGTATTGCGATAAGGGGTCTCAATCCAGAGTTGTGTTTCATGATTTTGCTTCGAGCGTTGCTCAAGTTGTTTGATCCTTTTTGAACGCTCAGCAGCATCTACCGGAAGATAGCCTTGAAAACTAAAGCATTGTCCATTTAAACCACTGGCCATTAAACCTAACAAGATTGAGCTTGGCCCGACCAATGGTTTGACCCGAGCACCCAGTTGATGAGCCATGTAGACGATCTCGGCACCGGGATCGGCTACACCTGGAACCCCAGCCTCCGACATCAGTCCTATATCTTCACCACGCATTATTGGCTCGAGAAGTTCGTGTGGTTTAAGCCCAGTCTTATTTTTACTCTGGGGGCCTCGCCACTCATTCATTTGCATACTTTGGAGCGAGTTACTTAAAGGGGTGATTTGATTGACGGCACTCAGTAAGGCCCTTGCATTCTTGGCGTCCTCCACAATCCAGTTTTTTAGAGAGGCAATTTGTTTCAGGATTTCGGTAGGTATGACTCTGGGCAATTGTATGGCACGATCTTCTCCCCCGAGTGTATTGGGAATAAGGTACAGACATCCCAGACTAGTTGCATTACTTAATTTACTCATGAGGGATCGCAAACCCTGTTTCACGCAAGAGCCCAGAAAGGGCGATTAAAGGAAGGCCAATCAGTGCGGTTGGGTCATCACTCTCAATTTGTTCGAGAAGAATAATACCCATCCCTTCCGACTTGGCGCTCCCTGCGCAGTCATAAGGTTTCTCAATCCGCAAATAATTCTCTAGGATTGAATCAGGCAAAGTGCGAAAGCGCACCCGCGTGGGAATACTCAATGTTTTTTGTTTACCGCTCTTCAGAAGACATAGGGCGGTATGGAAGACAACAGTTTGCCCTTGCATCTTTTTTAGTTGAGCTAGAGCACGCTCATGATTGCCAGGTTTGCCAATGATTTGACCATGCAGGTCAGCGCATTGATCGGAGCCAATAATCCATGCCTCAGGAAATTGTTTAGCAATTGCACTCGCTTTTAATTGGGCAAGGCGTATCGTCATGGCTTCTGGTAACTCGTGTTCCAAGGGAGATTCATCAATATCGGGGGAAGCAGTGGTGAAAGGCAAACCCAATCGCTCTAATAGTTGGCGCCGATACAGAGAGCTTGATGCTAGAACAAGTTGTTTGGTATTTGACATTGAGAAATCACGTCTAGGGATTCAGTATTGCGATATTGTGGCTTAGTTTTGAGACTCGATTTAGACTTCTTGGATGAACTCTCATTCTGCCTTTCCCATCACTCAGCTTGAAATCACCCCAAAATCGCTTGGGAAAGTTGACATATTAGCCCCTGTTTCGTACATAGGAGAGGGGTTTTTAAGCCTGACTGATTTTGCGAGATTGCAGCTTGAGGCCTCACACTTAGACCCCCAAGATGGCTTTTATTGTGAGCTTCGGACTCATCATCAGGATGGGGGGATGCCTGTTATGGAAATTAGCCTTACGGGGCAAATGCAATTGGCGTGCCAACGCTGTTTACAGCCCTTGATCTTTGAGTTTTCTCAGAAAAAACGTTTTGTTTTTATGAAAACAGAAGAAGAGGCAGATGAGTTCCCTTTGGATGATGAGGCGCAAGAGGCACTGGTCGCCAGTCATCACGTTGATCTTCTAGAAGCCATCGAGGACGAGATTTTGCTGGCCATCCCGTACGCCCCAAAACACCCCATGGGGGATTGTCAAATGAGCCAAGCGGGCGATGGACTGGGGGATGAAAATCCCTTTAAGGTACTGAAAAGTCTGAAGAAATAGTAATTAAATCAATCCCCAATACGGGTTTTTACCTGTTTTTATGCTAGAATTCATGATTGCTTAGGAGTTCATTATGGCCGTCCAACAAAATAAAAAATCCCCTTCGAAACGTGGCATGCACCGTGCCCATGATTTCTTGACCGCACCTGCGATTGCGGTTGAGTCTACTACTGGTGAGGCACATTTGCGCCATCACGTTTCTCCAAATGGCTACTACCGTGGTCGTAAAGTCGTTAAAACCAAAAACGACTAATTCCATTTTGCTGGATCGAAGCGGCTCTTAGCCGCTTTTTTCTTAGACACAATCCACGTTGCAAACAAAAATAATGAGTGTCACCCTTGCAGTCGATGCTATGGGCGGAGATTTTGGCGTCGCCGTAACCATTCCTGCCTGCTGTGATTTTTTGCAATCCCATCCTGATGTGATGGTAATCGCAGTTGGTGACCCTAAATTGCTCAATGAAGCAATTAAGCGATGTAATGCGGAAATGCTTAATCGCTTTCAGATTATTGGCGCCTCTGAAATTGTTTTGATGGATGATCCTATCGAAGTGGCATTACGTCGCAAAAAAGATTCATCCATGCGGGTTGCTATTGAGCAAGTTCAGCAAGGTAAAGCAGATGCCGTAGTCTCTGCGGGTAATACAGGTGCTTTGATGGCAATCTCTCGCTATCTTCTCAAAACCCTTGAGGGTATAGACCGTCCTGCCATTGCGACGGCAATTCCGAATGAATTGGGTAAAGGTACGACCGTACTGGATTTGGGAGCCAATGCAGATTGCGAGCCGCTTCATCTGCTTCAGTTTGCACAAATGGCGGATGTAATGTTACGTGTGGTGAATGGAAATACCAGTCCATCGATTGGCTTACTCAATATTGGCGAAGAGGTCATCAAGGGTAATGATGTGGTTAAGCAAGCAGCGGAGCTATTACGGCAAAGTAAGCTCAATTTCTATGGCAATGTAGAGGGCAATGATATTTTTAAGGGAACAACGGATATCGTGGTCTGTGATGGCTTTGTGGGCAATGTAGTTTTGAAGGCTAGCGAAGGCCTAGCTAAGATGATGAGTGGCATGATCCGTGAAGAATTTAGTCGTTCCTTGTTAACTAAATTAATGGGCTTGACAGCACTCATACCTTTGGGACGGGTACGTAAGCGAGTGGACCACCGCCGATATAACGGGGCAGTTTTATTGGGATTACGTGGTTGTGTGATCAAGAGTCATGGATCAGCAGATCGCTTTGCCTTTAAGGTTGCGCTCGAACGGGCTTATGACGCTGCAAAGAATCGAATGGTTGATAAGATTGCAGAAACTTTTGGCATGAGGTCTGTATGAGCGCAGCTCGCTATGCACGAATTGCAGGAACTGGTAGTTATTTACCAGAACAGCGCGTTAGTAATCAAGATCTAGTTGCACGTCTTGCGAAAGAAGGTTTGGAGACCAGTGACGAATGGATCCAGACACGCAGCGGAATTTCAGCAAGGCATTTTGCTGCTGAGCATGAGCTGACCAGTGATCTAGCGGTTAAAGCAGCTCAGGCTGCTTTGCAATCAGCCTCTT
Organism: Polynucleobacter sp. UBA962; assembly: GCA_002292975.1. Taxonomy (GTDB): domain Bacteria; phylum Pseudomonadota; class Gammaproteobacteria; order Burkholderiales; family Burkholderiaceae; genus Polynucleobacter. The sequence goes on from DBCI01000059.1 coordinate 11,483, forward strand.
GCGATGTGCGCGAAATTGATCTCATCATCTTGGCTACTTCTACCCCTGATCATTTGGGCGGCTTTCCGAGTACTGCGTGCGTGATTCAGGATAAATTAGGTGCCAAGCATGGCTGCGCAGCCTTTGATGTGCAGGCTGTCTGTGCGGGCTTTTCGTATGCCCTAAGTATTGCAGATGCATTTATTCGGACAGGTGCGCATCAAAAGGTATTAGTGATTGGCGCTGAAGTATTCTCACGCATTCTTGATTTTAAAGATCGCACCACGTGCGTATTATTTGGTGATGGTGCTGGGGCTGTGGTGCTTGAGGCATCGGATCAACCCGGTATCTTGGCGAGTGCTTTGCATGCGGATGGTAGTCAGCGCAATATTTTGTGTGTTCCGGGCCGAGCAAGCTGCGGGGGTATTGAGGGTTCTCCGTTTTTGACCATGGATGGTCAAGCAGTCTTTAAATTAGCAGTGAAGGTTTTGGAGCAAGTGGCTAATGAGGTCTTAGAAAAAGCTGGGATGAGTGCTGATCAAATCGATTGG
>DBCI01000059.1:12199-16785 GCA_002292975.1 Polynucleobacter sp. UBA962
GGTCAATATGCACTGCTTGAGGGAGTTGGCGGCGGCTTTGCTTGGGGTGCAGTAATCTTGCGCTACTAATTGTTTGACGCGATATAAATTTTTTATGAGATTGTTATGACATTTGCATTTGTATTTCCTGGACAAGGCTCCCAATCGGTGGGAATGCTGAATTCGCTTGCTGCGCGCACGGAAGTGCATGCTACTTTACAAGAGGCTTCTGATGCTTTGGGCGAGAACATCAGCAAACTAATTGCTGAAGGCCCTGCAGAGGCTTTGGCGTTAACCACCAACACGCAGCCTGTCATGCTAACCGCTGGAGTTGCCTGTTATCGAGCTTGGTTGGCAGCGGGCGGTCCAAAGCCCAGCGTGCTTGCTGGCCATAGTCTTGGAGAGTACTCCGCACTAGTAGCATCTGGAGCCATTAGTTTTAAAGATGCGGTACCGCTAGTACGTTTTCGTGCTGAGGCAATGCAGTCAGCAGTACCAGTAGGCACTGGTGGTATGGCAGCCATCTTAGGTTTAGACGATGCGAAAGTCATTGAGGTATGCGCAGCTGCCAGTGCGCAAACTGGAAAGATTGTGGAAGCGGTTAATTTCAATGCACCAGGACAAATAGTCATTGCGGGCGCAGCTGAGGCTGTTGCTAAGGCATGCGAGTTGCTAAAAGCAGCGGGTGCTAAACGAGCCTTACCCTTACCAGTATCGGCCCCATTTCATTCCTCTTTGTTAAAGCCAGCGTCTGAGAAATTAAAGACATACCTTGAGAATATTGAGTTTCATGTTCCTACTATTCCCGTGATTAACAATGTGGACGTGAGTATTTTGGATAATCCCGCTGCCATTAAGGATGCCTTGGTGCGACAAGCTGCAAAACCAGTGCGTTGGCAAGAAACGATTCGGGCAATGTCAGCGCGTGGTGTAATCCAGGTTGTTGAGTGCGGTCCTGGGAAGGTACTTGCGGGTTTAACTAAGCGTATTGATGACCAATTACAGGGCATGGCTTTGATGGACGACGCCAGTCTTATGGAAGTGATGCAGACATTAAAATCTTAGATGGATTGACGAAGCAAAAGAGACAACGATGAATTTAGACCTCACCAATCAAGTAGCTCTTGTAACAGGGGCCTCGCGCGGCATTGGTCAAGCAATTGCCCAAGAGCTGGCTAGTTGCGGTGCAACTGTTATTGGAACCGCAACCACCGAGGCGGGTGCCCAAGCAATTGCAGCACGTTTAAAACCGCATGGCGGTTCTGCCAAAGTCTTAAATGTCACGGATGATGCAGCATGTGAAAGCATCATGGATGGCATTGTCAAAGAATTTGGTCGCATCGATATTTTGGTCAACAATGCAGGGATTACTAAAGATAATTTGGCAATGCGAATGAAGGGTGATGAGTGGTCAGATGTTATTTCTACTAACTTAAGTTCTGTATTTAAGCTTTCACAAGTGGTGATGCGTCCCATGATGAAGGCGCGTAGTGGTCGAATCATCAATATCACCTCGATCGTGGGGCATATGGGTAATGCTGGACAGGCAAATTATGCAGCTGCAAAAGCGGGTGTTGCAGGAATGACGCGTGCCTTAGCCCGTGAAATCGGCAGCCGGAATATCACGGTTAATTGCGTAGCCCCAGGCTTTATTGATACAGATATGACCCGTGCCTTAAGTGAGGAGCAGCAAAATAGTCTGAAGGCAAATATTCCTTTGGCTCGTTTAGGGACTCCAGAGGACGTAGCCCAGGCGGTGGCGTTTTTGGCCTCTCCCGCAGCTGCATACATTACCGGAACAACCCTGCACGTCAATGGTGGCCTATATCTAGCCTGATTATTTGAGTAAATTGAGAGATCAGCTAACAAACTGATAAAATCCTGTAATTCGTTTTAACAAGCCCTGGAGGGAATGAATGGACAACATCGAACAACGCGTTAAGAAAATTGTGGCTGAGCAATTAGGCGTGCCAGAAGCGGACATTAAGAATGAGTCTTCTTTTGTGAACGACCTCGGCGCAGACTCTCTTGACACTGTTGAATTGGTTATGGCTTTAGAAGATGAGTTTGGTATTGAAATACCAGACGAAGAAGCCGAAAAAATTACCACTGTTCAGCTTGCGATTGATTTCGCTAAAACGAAAGCTGGACAGGGCTAATCTCACTATTTAGGCCAAGTCGTGCCCGCATTAAAACAGCCACGTCGCGTGGTGGTCACTGGCTTAGGTCTGATTTCACCAGTAGGCAATTCAGTAGCGACCGCTTGGGATAATCTCATTGCGGGCCGAACTGGTATTGCTACCATTACAAAGTTTGATCACTCTGCGCTTAGCGTTCATTTTGCTGGAGAGGTAAAAGACTTTAATGTCGAGGACTATGTCTCGGCAAAAGAAGCGCGTCATATGGACACCTTCATCCACTATGGCATAGCGGCTGGTACTCAAGCAATTCGAGATAGCGGTATCACAATTACCGATCAAAATGCAGAGCGTATTGGCGTAATGGTTGGCTCCGGTATTGGCGGTCTCCCGATGATTGAAGATACCAAGGCAGAATTGCTCTCTCGTGGCCCACGCCGGATTTCACCATTTTTCGTACCTGGGTCAATTATTAATATGATTTCAGGGCACCTCAGTATTCTCTTGAATCTCAAGGGCCCTAATGTGGCAGCAGTCACTGCTTGCACAACCGGTTTGCACAGCATTGGCTTGGCAGCCCGCTTAATTCAATATGGTGATGCCGATGTCATGCTAGCTGGTGGTGCAGAGTCTACGATTTCTCCATTGGGGGTAGGTGGTTTTGCTGCCGCTAGAGCGCTTTCAACGCGTAATGATGACCCCGCTACTGCCTCACGACCATGGGACAAAGATCGCGACGGTTTTGTTCTCGGTGAGGGTGCTGGAGTGATGGTGTTGGAAGAGTATGAGCATGCGCGCGCCCGCGGCGCTAAGATTTATGCTGAATTGTGTGGTTTTGGAATGAGTGGTGATGCTTATCATATGACCGCACCTAATATGGACGGCCCAAGACGCTGTATGAACAATGCCTTGCGCGATGCTGGATTAAACGCCGATCAAATTCAGTATGTCAATGCGCACGGCACATCCACACCATTAGGCGACAAGAATGAAACCGAAGCGATTAAAGCGGCCTTAGGTGATCATGCTAAAAAAATAGTGGTGAACTCCACTAAGTCCATGACCGGACACCTTTTAGGAGGTGCTGGTGGCCTAGAGTCGGTATTTACTGTTCTTGCACTGCACCATCAAAAATCGCCGCCCACTATCAATATCTTTAATCAAGACCCAGAATGTGATTTGGACTACTGTGCTAACGTAGCAAGAGATCTGAAAATTGACTACGCGGTTAAAAACAATTTTGGATTTGGGGGTACTAACGGTACCTTGATATTTGGGAATACGCCCTAATATTGTCAGTAATGTAACTATTGGATTGAGTCAAGCTCAATTTCTTATGAAAAAATTTCTATTGGTAGTCTTTTCGGTATTTAGCTGGGGTCTGCTTTCTTTTGTCCCTGTCACACAGGCACAAACACCCCCAAGGATTGCCTTGCCTGACTTTGTTGATTTAGTTGAGAAGGCAAGCCCTGCCGTTGTTAATATACGCACCACTGAACGATTAGCTAATCAACAGGCTCAGGGTGGCATTCCTGGTATTCCGGATGAGCAAGCTGAGTTCTTCCGACGTTTCTTTGGTGTGCCATTACCTGGCGCGCCTGGCAGTCCCAAGGGCCCGCAAAATCGCCGGAGTCAACCTGAAGAGATCGAGCGTGGAGTGGGCTCTGGTTTCGTTATTGATTCTAATGGCACCATTTTGACTAATGCTCATGTGGTTGAGGGTGCGACGACTATCTTTGTCACCCTGACTGATAAACGTGAGTTTAAGGCAAAGCTATTGGGCGCTGACAAGCGCACCGATCTAGCGGTTTTAAAGATTGACGCAAGTGGTTTACCAAAGCTGCCATTAGGAGACTCATCTAAAGTAAAAGTAGGTGAGTGGGTGGTAGCGATTGGATCACCCTTTGGTTTAGAAAACACGGTCACCGCAGGTATCGTATCTGCTAAAAGTAGGGACACTGGTGATTACTTGCCTTTTATCCAGACCGATGTGGCTGTAAATCCTGGAAATTCAGGGGGGCCTCTACTAAATACTGCCGGTCAAGTCATTGGTATTAATTCACAAATCTTTAGTCGCTCTGGCGGCTATATGGGAATCTCGTTTGCAATCCCCATTGATGAAGCAATGCGAGTTGCTGACCAGCTTCGTACTACTGGACGCTTAGTACGCGGTCGAATTGGTGTTGCAATCGGTGAAATCAATAAAGAGGTTGCTGAAAGTTTGGGCTTAGGAAAACCACGCGGTGCGTTTGTGCGCAATGCTGAACCTGGTGCACCTGCTGCGCAAGGCGGCATAGAAGCGGGCGATGTAATTCTAAGCTTTAACGGTAAAGATATTAATAAGTCTACTGATTTGCCTCGTATTGTTGGTGAGACTAAGCCTGGGACTACTGCTACTGTCAAGGTTTGGCGTAAAGGTACAACCCGTGACTTAACGGTTGTTGTGGCGGATGCTGAGCCCGATAAGGC
>DBCI01000059.1:16867-20592 GCA_002292975.1 Polynucleobacter sp. UBA962
ATTAGTGTTGCTGAGGTGTCGGATGCCAAGAGGAAAGATCTTGGTGGTAAAGGTGGGGCGGAGATTACCAATGTGGGTGAAGGGGCAGCTGCTCGGGCAGGCTTGCGTATCGGCGATGTCATCGTACGGATAGGTGATACCGATATTACGGGAGTCAAGCAGTTTGAGTCGGCTGTAAAGGCAATGGATCCCAATAAAGCTGTCCCCATTTTTGTTCGTCGCGGAGATGGCACGATTGTGGTCCCAATTCGACCAGCTCAAAAATAAGCGCATCGTTTTGGGTCCAAAAAGGGTGTTGCAAGGCACCCTTTTTTCATGGGTATCGGGATAATATCCCTTGCAGATAAGGAAAATAAGCCCTTTTCCCTATCCCATTACAATAGTGAAAAGACTTCTTATTGCAGCGCATCATTGTGTTGCGTTGCGACAAGGCGTTTTGTACAAACCCTATAGAACAGCCCATGGATCACATCCGTAATTTCTCCATCATCGCCCATATTGATCATGGCAAATCAACCCTGGCGGATCGAATTATCCAGTTATGCGGGGGTCTATCTGATCGAGAGATGGGTGAGCAGGTTCTTGATTCTATGGATATCGAACGAGAACGCGGAATTACGATCAAAGCTCAAACCGCGGCCCTATCTTACAAAGCCAAAGATGGCAAGACCTACAACCTCAACCTAATTGATACCCCCGGGCACGTTGATTTTTCTTACGAGGTTAGCCGTTCACTGTCTGCGTGCGAGGGAGCTCTCTTGGTGGTAGACGCTAGTCAGGGTGTAGAGGCTCAAACGGTCGCCAATTGCTATACCGCTACTGAACTTGGTGTTGAAGTTATTCCGATTCTAAATAAGATTGATTTGCCATCCGCAGACCCAGAGGCCGCCAAGAAAGAAATTGAGGATGTCATCGGTATTGATGCAAGCGATGCGGTAACGTGCTCAGCAAAAACTGGTTTGGGAGTTGCTGATGTTCTCGAGGAAATGATTCGGCGTGTACCCCCTCCAAAAGGGGACATTACTAAACCATTGCAAGCCTTAATTATTGATTCCTGGTTTGATAATTATGTGGGTGTAGTGATGTTGGTGCGAGTAATCAATGGCACTCTCAAGCCAAAGGATAAGATTTTATTAATGGCAAATGGCTCTACGCATTTAGTCGAGCAATTGGGTGTTTTTACACCGAAGTCCTTAACCCTCAGTGAGCTATCCGCTGGCCAGGTAGGTTTTATTATTTCTGGTATCAAGGAGCTAAAGGCGGCAAAAGTAGGTGATACCGTCACTCATGCCGCTGGCCAACAAGGTAAGACTCCCGCCGCAGAGCCGCTACCTGGTTTCAAAGAAGTAAAGCCTCAGGTATTCGCTGGCCTTTATCCTGTAGAGGCCAATCAATACGATGCTCTGCGCGAATCTCTCGAGAAACTCAAACTAAATGATGCTTCATTGCAATACGACCCCGAGGTCTCTCAAGCCTTAGGTTTTGGATTTCGGTGTGGATTTTTGGGCCTTCTGCATATGGAGATTGTGCAAGAGCGCCTAGAGCGTCAGTTTGACATGAGTTTAATTACTACCGCACCAACCGTGGTGTACGAAGTCTTGCAGCGTGATGGCACAACAATCGTGGTTGATAACCCATCTAAGATGCCCGATCCTAGCAAGATAGAAACGATTCTTGAGCCGATAGTGACCGTTAATCTTTATATGCCACAAGAGTATGTTGGCTCGGTGATTACCTTGTGTACCGGTAAGCGTGGGGTTCAAACCAATATGACCTATTTGGGCCGTCAAGTACAGCTTACCTACGAGTTACCAATGGCAGAAATTGTGCTGGATTTCTTTGATCGCCTGAAATCGGTCTCCCGTGGTTATGCATCAATGGATTATGAGTTTAAAGAATATCGTTCGGCTGATGTGGTGAAAGTCGATATATTGATTAATGGCGATCGCGTAGATGCTCTATCGATCATCGTTCATCGCAGTAATAGTCAACATCGAGGTCGTGAAGTGGTAGCAAAAATGCGGGGCATTATTCCCCGGCAAATGTTTGATGTGGCGATTCAAGCAGCTATTGGAAGCAATATTATTGCCCGCGAGAATGTCAAAGCATTACGCAAAAATGTCTTGGCTAAATGTTATGGTGGAGATATCTCGCGTAAGCGAAAATTATTAGAAAAACAAAAAGAAGGTAAAAAACGCATGAAACAAGTCGGGAATGTGGAAATCCCACAAGAAGCCTTCTTAGCTATTTTGCAGGTAGAGGAAAAATGAACTTCGCTCTGATTTTATTTATCTTGGTGCTCATTACCGGTATTGCTTGGGTGGCTGACAAACTTTACTTTGCTCCACAACGCAAAGCTGCAGGAATTGAGCGTATGCCACTATGGCTTGAGTACTCAGCTAGTTTCTTTCCCGTGATTGTGGCTGTATTTATTCTGCGCTCATTTTTAATTGAGCCCTTTAAGATTCCTTCGGGATCGATGATTCCCACTCTGCATATTGGGGATTTTATTGTGGTCAATAAATATACCTACGGAATCCGTCTACCAGTGATTAATAAAAAAGTAATCGATATTGGTACGCCAAAACGGGGCGATGTGGTGGTCTTTCGTTATCCCAAAGACGAGGCTGTCGATTACATTAAACGGGTGATGGCAATCCCAGGGGATGAGATTATCTATCAGGATAAAAAAGTATCCATTAATGGCAAACCACTTTTGTACGCAGGTGGCACCCCTTATCTAGATCCAGAGAGCATGCGTTATGCTAATTTTTATAAGGAAAGTTTTCCTACAGATCTGGGTGGTAATCAACACGAGATCTTGAATGATCCGGATCGCAGCACCATCTATCAGCCCGACCGCTTTCCGGGCGCTGAGTTTTGTCAATACATAGGTACTTCGATGAGCTGTAAGGTGCCACCAGGGCATTATTTTGTGATGGGGGATAACCGTGATAACAGCCTAGATTCTCGGTTTTGGGGATTTGTGCCTGACCAAAATTTAGTCGGCCGCGCTTTCTTTATTTGGCTCAATATGAGTTCCTTGAGCCGTATTGGAAGCTTTCAGTAGACATGAACGCTCGCGCCACTCTCGATCTGAGCCCACTTCAGGAGCGCCTAGGCTATCAGTTCAAGAAGGCAGAGCTATTAAACCAAGCATTAACACATCGAAGCCATAGTAAAAAAAATAATGAGCGTCTTGAGTTTTTGGGCGACTCTGTATTGAACTGTGCGGTTGCTGAAATTTTGTATGAACGTTATTCAGATTTAGATGAGGGCGATTTATCGAGGGTGCGCGCTAATTTAGTGAAGCAGCAAGCCCTCTATGAAATTGCTCAAGGATTGTTGCTATCTGATTATCTTAAGCTCGGTGAAGGTGAGCTTAAAAGCGGGGGCTTTCGTAGACCATCTATATTGGCAGATACCTTAGAGGCGATTACAGGGGCTATTTTCATTGATGGCGGTTTTGATGCCGCTAAAGCAAGTTTACGGAAGCTGTATTCCAGTATTTTGCAAAATGTTGACCCTAAAACATTGGGTAAGGACGATAAAACATTGTTGCAAGAATGTTTACAGGGATTTCAGTTGCCATTGCCAGCGTATAACGTGGTTGGCACTACAGGGGCTGCTCATAATCAACAATTTGAAGTGGAATGCGTTATTCCAAACTTAAAGGTGAGTGTCAAAGGTGAAGGTGCATCACGGCGTGCTGCTGAACAAGTCGC
>DBCI01000059.1:20671-23378 GCA_002292975.1 Polynucleobacter sp. UBA962
GCTGCCAAGAAAAAAGCTGCAAAAGCAGATACCGTTAAGGGTCAGTTGCCCCTAAAGCTAAAGGATTAGTGATGTTTAAATGCGGCACGATCGCATTAGTTGGTAGACCTAATATGGGTAAATCAACCTTATTGAATGCCTTGGTTGGGCAAAAAATTAGTATTACTTCACGCAAAGCCCAGACTACGCGATATCGTATTGCTGGTGTGCAAACACGCGATAGTGCGCAATTTATATTCATTGATACGCCTGGGTTTCAGACTCGGGTGATGAATACCTTAAATCAAACACTAAATCGTACTGTAACAAGCACTCTGAATGATGTTGATGTCATCTGTTTTATTGTAGAGGCAGGATATTGGGGTGCAGACGATGCCAAGGTAATGCGACTATTACCATCTGACAAGCCAGTTTTATTAATTGCTAATAAATTAGATTTATTTGCATCGCGCTTTGAGAACCCACAAGATCGTGATACTGCCTTATTTGAGTTCATGGGGAAGATGGGACAAGCTTGGGGTGAGATTGCTGCTCAAACTAAAGGTTTTGAGTCCGAAAGTATTTCATCGCCTCTAGGTGAGTTTGCTGAAATCATTCCCATGAGTGGTAAGAATAAAGATGATATTGGACGCTTGCTCGATATTATCGAAGAGCATTTACTAGAAGGTGAGGCTGTATATGATGCAGAGACCTTAACCGATCGTAGTGAACGGTTTATGGCTGCTGAGATCTTGCGCGAGAAAGTATTTCGGTATACCGGCGACGAATTACCCTATGCAAGCTCCGTGATCATTGATCAGTTTAAGTTAGATGGAACGATGCGACGAATAGCTGCCACTATTTTGGTGGATCGTGATAGTCACAAAGCAATGATCATCGGCCAAAAAGGTGAGCGCTTGAAAAAGATTTCGACCGAAGCTCGTTTGGATATGGAAAAACTATTTGACGGCAAAGTATTTTTAGAGACTTGGGTTAAGGTTAAGCGAGGCTGGGCAGATGATTTGGCAGAGTTACGGGCGCAAGGTCTGGAATAAATGGCTGGAATACGTGTCTTGGATGAACCGGGGTTTGTGCTCCATAGTATTCCCTACAAGGAAACTAGCCTCATTCTGGATGTATTTACACGTTCTCATGGACGACTTGCCTTAATTGCCAAAGGGGCTAAACGCCCCCATTCTAGTTTGCGCCCTGTGTTGCAACGCTTTCAGCCATTACTTATTTCGTGGAGTGGTAAGTCAGAGTTACGCACCTTAACGAAATCAGAATGGGTGGGAGGATCGCCGGCATTAGTGGGCGATGCATTGTTATGCGGTTTTTACCTCAACGAGCTTTTGGTAAAGTTCCTGGCGCGCGAAGATGCGTATGAGGTCCTCTACGATCAGTATGCGCAAACCATTTATGCCTTATCTCAAATCATCGATTCCGGTGCAGATATTGAACAAACCCTAAGACCTTTTGAGTTAGCCTTATTACGCGAGACAGGCTACGCTGCAGCCCTTGATCATTGCGTTGAAACCCAAACGAAACCCATTGCAACAGAGCGTTATGTGTACCAACCCGAAAAAGGTATACGCCCCTTGCAAAGTGATGATCCTGGGCATTGGCCTGTTTTGACGGGCTTTGCCTTAGAAGCAATGGCAAAAGGGGACTTCTCAGATATAGAAACCTTGAGTCAAAGTAAGCAGCTGATGCGTTTCTTGTTAGGAATACACCTGCAGGATCAAGTATTAACCACAAGACAAATATTGATTGATCTAAAAAAAATCTAAGTTAGCTTGCTTACCTTTAGAATTAGATATGCCTTCTCTTGAACTCGGTATCAATATTGATCACGTTGCCACCTTGCGTAATGCGCGGGGCACTTCATATCCAGACCCTATTATGGCAGCACGCCTTGCCGAGGAGGCTGGAGCGGACCTCATTACTTTGCATTTGCGGGAAGATCGGCGACACATTAAAGACGCAGATCTATTTGCCTTACGTCCACTGATCAAAACGCGCATGAACCTGGAGTGCGCTATCACCTCAGAAATGTTAGAAATCGCAGTCAAGGTTAGACCTCACGATGTTTGTTTGGTGCCAGAAAAGAGAACTGAGATAACTACAGAGGGTGGGTTACATGTTATCGGTCATGCTGCAGAAGTTAAATCTGCTATTACTCAATTGACAGAGGCTGGTATTCGGGTGTCATTATTTATTGATCCTGATGACGAACAAATTAATGCAGCCAAAGAAGTGGGTGCACACCTTATTGAACTGCATACCGGGGCCTATGCAGATGCTAAGGATTCTAAGCAGATCCAAGAATTAAAACGAATCCAGGAAGCGGCCCATTATGCAAAGTCATTGGGATTTCGTGTCAATGCTGGTCATGGTCTAAATGAGGGGAATGTGAAAGCAATCGCTCAAATACCAGAGATTAGTGAACTCAATATTGGACACGCCATCGTCGCTCAGGCCATTTTTAAGGGATGGACCAAGGCTATCCAAGATATGCGCCATTTGATGAATGAGGCGCGCGCACAATGATCGTCGGAATAGGCGCAGATTTATTGCAATTAAAACGGCTCGAGGCAGCTTATGACCGGACACAAGGCCGTTTGGCAAAACGAGTTCTTGGGGAAGAGGAGCTGACTATCTTTGAGCAAAGGCTAAAACGTAATCACAAACGTGGCATTGCCTATCTAGCCACTCGTTTTGCAGCCAA
>DBCI01000059.1:23456-24602 GCA_002292975.1 Polynucleobacter sp. UBA962
CAGACTCTAAACCAACCTAGCGGTAAACCGTATACCAAGTACTCGGGCGCATTGGCAGATTTTATGCTTAAGAAGCAATGGCACGCTCAGGTAACCGTGACCGATGAGCAAGATATGGTGATGGCTTTTGTGGTGGTTAGTTATGGCACCCCCATTGTTAGCACTTTTGATCCAAGCAACTACATAGGATGATTATTAAGTATGCGAAGTAATGAGCAAGACAATCGAAATCCAGGCCCTGTTATTTTGGATGTTGAGGGCTTAGAGCTAAATCAGCGCGATCAAGAACGAATCTCACATCCTTTGACTGGTGGTGTCATTCTATTTGGACGGAACTTTAGATCGCGCTCTCAGCTAATAAAGTTAACCAATCAAATTATGGCAGTTCGTAAAGATGTCTTAATTTGTATTGATCACGAAGGTGGACGAGTACAACGATGCAAGACAGATGGTTTTACTCATCTGCCCGCAATGCGAGCTTTTGGAGAGCTATGGTCTTCAGGCGAATCGAGTATAGAGGCTGCGATTGAGGCGATGCAAGCAGCTACCGCCTGCGGTTATATTTTGGCAAGTGAACTAAGGTCATGTGGAGTTGATTTCAGCTTTACTCCAGTCCTTGATCTCGATTATGGCAACAGTAGTGTGATTGGAGATCGCGCATTTCATTCATTACCAGAAGTAGTATTTTCTCTAGCAAAAAGTCTGAATGAAGGCTTGCGATTAGGCGATATGGCAAATTGTGGAAAACATTTTCCAGGCCACGGCTGGGCTAAGGCCGATTCCCACGTTGAGATCCCTATTGATGATCGCTCCTTGAAGCGGATTGCTCGTGATGATATGAAACCTTATGAATGGTTAGATATTAGTCTGGCATCCGTAATGCCTGCACACGTTATTTATCCAAAGGTTGATCAGCTACCGGCAGGATTCTCTAAGATCTGGCTGCAAGATATCTTACGCAAAAAGCTTAAATTTGAGGGAGTCATTTTTAGTGATGACCTTTCGATGGAGGGAGCAAGCGTTGCAGGGGATGTTGTGCAGGGCGCTCACTTAGCACTTGAGGCAGGCTGTGATGCAGTACTCATTTGCAATCGGCCAGAACTTGCTGACCAATTACTCAGCAAGCTCAAGGTATCAAAGTCAAAA
>DBCI01000026.1:0-722 GCA_002292975.1 Polynucleobacter sp. UBA962
TTAAACGCTTTGGCATCCTCTTTAGGATCTGCCTTTAAGACCAAGAACTCGACATCGATGGTCTCAGGAGCTTCAAATAATTTGGTATTGGCTTGGTAATACTCTTGCAACTGAGCTTCGGTTGGCGCTACTTTGCTGACGTAGTCGGAGGCGGTGAAGCGTAATGCTTGTACTTGGCGTTCGGTCTCGTACATCACCGAGATGATGTCACTCAGTTTTTTATTGGGTAACTCGGTACGGGCAACCGACGTTACAAGTTGTTGCACCATGATGTCAAAACGCTGGGAGTTCTCGAACTGGTCGACACTCATACCGACATTAGCAAGTAACTGCCGATACCTAGTTGCATCAAATGTACCATCTGCATTGTATAGAGCCTTAATCTCGGGGATCTGCGCTAGGTTCTGACTCAAAAATGAATTACTAACGTTGAGCTTAAGATCATTAACTGCAAATGCAAGCAGACGCTGCTGTACTAACTCATCTAAAACCGCCTGCCGAAATGGTAGGCTTTGTGTAATTTGGCTATTGCCCCCAAAACGCTCTGCTTGACGCTTGGCATTGTTGTCTACTTCTAGTGAGGTGATCGCTTTGCCATTGACCTTGATTAGGTCAATATCTTTATCAAAGAAGTCGGAATAGCTGGAGATTCCAAAAAATGCAAACGAGGGAACGATGAACACCAGCAGAATGATGTGCAGTATTTTTTTGTTGTTACGAAT
>DBCI01000026.1:740-1339 GCA_002292975.1 Polynucleobacter sp. UBA962
GAATCGAGCATGGATTAAAAAGATTGGTGGGTGCTAACGGGATCGAACCGCTGACATTCTGCGTGTAAGGCAGACGCTCTACCAGCTGAGCTAAGCACCCCAAAAACGATCAGTCGAGATTGTAACTTAATGTTTGATCACATCCCCGGATGTAGTGCTCGCGGTCTGTTTGGCTGCCTCGGCTGCCTTCTTAGCCAGCTCTTCTGGGCTTGGGTCTGGTAGGGCTTCGGGCTTGCGCTCTAGCGCTAGCTCCAAGACCTTATCGATCCAGCGCACGGGCACGATCTCGATGGCATTCTTCACATTATCCGGAATATCAATCAAATCCTTCACGTTTTCTTCTGGGATTAAGACCAATTTGATCCCACCGCGGTGAGCCGCTAGTAGTTTCTCTTTAAGGCCACCAATTGGTAATACTTCTCCTCGCAAGGTGATCTCACCGGTCATGGCAATATCGGCTCGCACAGGAATACCCGTAAAGACCGAGACCAGTGCAGTGGTGATAGCAATACCGGCAGAGGGACCATCTTTGGGGGTAGCTCCTTCTGGAAAGTGAATATGGATATCTTTTTTCTCAAAGGCCTCATCGGTAATGCCCA
>DBCI01000026.1:1402-6355 GCA_002292975.1 Polynucleobacter sp. UBA962
ACATCGCCAATCGATCCAGTGCGAGTAATGGTTCCTTTACCTGACATCAACGCTGCTTCAATCGTGAGAAGATCACCACCGACTTCGGTCCATGCAAGGCCAGTTACCTGACCCACTTGGTTCTCCTTGGTGGCCATCCCAAAGTCAAACATGCGCACAGAGAGGAACTTCTCGAGATTATCAGCATCAACCTTCACCGGAGCACTTTCTTTCTTCAAGAGGAGCATCTTCACGGTCTTGCGGCAGATCTTACTGATCTCACGCTCGAGAGCGCGCACACCTGCTTCACGGGTGTAGTAACGAATGATGTTGCGGATTGCACTCTCTTCAATACTCAGCTCATTGGTCTTAAGACCATTATTTTTGATCTGCTTAGGAATCAGATAGTTCATTGCGATGCTGAGTTTCTCATCCTCGGTGTAGCCCGCAAGACGAATGACCTCCATGCGATCCAATAAGGGTCCTGGAATATTGAGTGAGTTTGCCGTTGCCACAAACATGACGTCCGACAGATCAAAATCAACCTCTACGTAGTGATCTTGGAATGTATGATTTTGTTCAGGATCTAAGACCTCGAGCAAGGCGCTCGCAGGGTCACCCCGGAAGTCCATTCCCATCTTATCAACCTCATCAAGCAGGAATAAAGGATTACGGACGCCCACTTTGGTAAGACTCGTTAGGATCTTGCCTGGCATGGAACCGATATAGGTCCGGCGATGGCCACGAATCTCCGACTCATCGCGCACACCACCGAGAGCCATGCGCACAAACTTGCGGTTGGTAGCTCTTGCCACGGATTGACCTAGGGAGGTTTTACCAACTCCAGGTGGCCCAACAAGACAAAGGATCGGTGCCTTCAGTCGATCAACCCGTTGTTGCACAGCGAGGTATTCCAAGATCCGCTCTTTCACTTTATCTAAGCCGTAGTGATCTTCGTTTAACACTTTCTCGGCATTGGTCAGATCGTTGTTGATCTTGCTCTTCTTGCGCCATGGCAAGTTGACCAAGGTGTCAATAAAATTACGGATGACAGTGGCTTCTGCCGACATTGGCGACATCAGCTTGAGTTTTTTAAGTTCAGACTCGGCTTTCTTAAGCGCTTCTTTAGGCATGCGCGCCGCCTTAATGCGTTTCTCGAGCTCTTCGAGATCAGCGCCCTCTTCGCCCTCGCCTAGTTCTTTCTGAATTGCCTTCACTTGCTCATTGAGGTAGTACTCACGCTGACTCTTTTCCATCTGGCGCTTTACTCGACCACGGATGCGTTTCTCAACTTGGAGGATATCTATCTCACTCTCAAGATCATTGAGTAGGCTTTCAAGGCGCGGCATCACCCCGTTCATCTCTAAGAGACGTTGCTTTTGCTCCAGCTTCACGGGTAAGTGTGCACAGATGGTATCGGCAAGGCGACTGGGATCATCAATGCCTGCTAATGAGGCCAGAATCTCTTGCGGGATCTTCTTATTGAGTTTGACGTATTGATCAAACTGCGCCATGATCGCGCGGCGCAGTGCTTCGGTCTCGTGCGCATCGACGACTTCAATCTCTTTAGGCGTTGCTTCGCAACTAAAGTAGCCGAGGCTATCTTCAATTTGACTTACTTCAGCGCGTTGTGATCCTTCGACTAATACTTTGACTGTGCCATCGGGGAGCTTCAGCATTTGCAAGATGCTAGCGATACAACCCACTTCGTAGAGATCTTCTACTGATGGCTCATCTTTAGCAGCTGCTTTTTGAGCGACCAAGAGGACGCTCTTACCAGTTTCCATAGCCGCTTCAAGCGCTTTAATCGATTTAGGGCGACCCACAAATAATGGGATCACCATATGAGGAAACACCACCACGTCCCTTAAGGGCAACAAAGGTAACTGGATGGGTTCAGAAGGAAGTAATAATTGTCCTGGCATTGCGCTGGTCTCCAGTTAGTTCTGTAATAAGCATACTACCTATATGGGGTGGTCTACCCCAATCTCAATACCAATAGTACTAAAAAGGTGAAAATTGCCCAAAAATGGGGGTAAATCTGCAAAAAATAGTAGGATATTGGCTGTTTTTATACAAAACGAGGCTAGTTTAAGCCTTCTTGGAGAGACTTGCTTCTGACTCTGCCGCATCTGCAGCGCTTTGCTTGAAGACTATAAGAGGCTTAGCCCCGGTCTCTAGGGTGCTTTCGTCAATTACGACCTTCTGCACATTCTTCATCGAAGGTAGCTCATACATCACATCCATGAGTGCCCCCTCCAGAATTGAGCGCAGGCCACGCGCACCGGTCTTACGCGCAATGGCTTTCTTAGCAATCGCAGAGAGTGCCTCGGGACGTACTTCGAGCTCGACCCCTTCCATACCTAAGAGGGCTTGGTATTGCTTGACTAGCGCGTTTTTGGGTTCGGTCAGAATCGCAACCAATGCGGTCTCATCGAGCTCTGCAAGAGTGGTCACAACTGGCAAGCGCCCAATTAACTCTGGAATCAAGCCAAATTTAATCAGATCCTCTGGCTCCACCTCCGCAATTAGTTGACCAATACCACGACCGTCCTTGGCTGCCACCTCGGCACTAAAGCCGATACCGGTCTTTTGGGTGCGTTGCTGAATCACTTTCTCGAGTCCATCAAATGCCCCGCCACAGATGAACAAAATGTTGGTGGTATCCACTTGCAAGAAATCTTGATTGGGGTGCTTGCGTCCCCCCTGCGGCGGTACCGAGGCCATCGTGCCCTCAACGAGTTTGAGTAATGCCTGTTGTACGCCCTCACCCGATACATCTCGGGTAATCGATGGGTTATCGGATTTGCGTGAGATCTTATCGATCTCGTCGATGTACACGATCCCACGTTGCGCTTTCTCAATGTTGTAGTCGCAGTTTTGTAACAGCTTCTGAATAATGTTCTCGACATCCTCACCCACATATCCGGCTTCGGTCAGGGTGGTCGCGTCGGCCATCACAAAGGGTACATCCAGCATGCGCGCTAGAGTTTGAGCTAAGAGAGTCTTACCAGAGCCCGTTGGACCAATTAATAAGATGTTGCTCTTGGCTAACTCAACCCCATCGACAAGCGGCTTGTTATTGCCCGCTTTTGCATTGGGACTCGGCTTCGTGTTCTTAGTGGCATCTGGCTTATCTTCATCGACCTGTTTCACCTTAGGCGCAGGCAGATGCATAAGGCGTTTGTAGTGGTTATAAACTGCTACTGCCAAGGTCTTCTTGGCAAGATCTTGTCCGATCACATATTGATCGAGATTAATACGAATATCTTGTGGGGATGGCAGTGCATCTCCTTTGCTTGCTAGCGGCTCCTTAGCAATCTCTTCCTGAATAATGTCCGTGCACAGATCAATGCACTCATCGCAGATAAATACCGATGGTCCAGCGATGAGTTTTTTGACCTCATGCTGGCTTTTGCCACAGAAGGAACAATAGAGTGTTTTATCGCTGGATAGGATTTCGCTCATTGTGTCCTTTCTGAGAGCGCTTAACTACCGCGCTTTTCAATCACCTTATCAACCAAGCCATAGTCTTTGGCTTGCTCGGCTGACATAAAGTTATCACGATCGGTGTCTTTAGCAATGGTCTCAATGGTTTGACCGGTTCGTTCCGACAGAATTTTATTAAGCTGTTCGCGCAAATACAAAATCTCACGCGCTTGGATCTCGATATCCGATGCTTGACCACGAGCTCCACCCAAGGGTTGATGAATCATAACGCGTGCATTGGGTAATGCATGACGCTTGCCTTTCTCGCCGGCAGCGAGTAAGAATGCGCCCATACTAGCGGCCATGCCCATACACAAGGTGCTGACATGGGGTTTGATAAATTGCATGGTGTCATAAATAGCAAGGCCAGCGGATACCGATCCACCAGGGGAGTTAATGTAAAGCGAGATCTCTTTATCGGGGTTCTCACTCTCTAAGAACAATAACTGGGCAATTACTAAATTGGCAGTTTGATCATTGACTTCGCCTACCAGAAAGACCACACGTTCTTTTAATAAACGGGAGTAAATATCATAGGCGCGCTCTCCGCGTCCTGAGGTCTCTACCACCATTGGGACTAAGCCGAGGGCTTGGGTATCTAGTGCGCTCGGTGGCGCGTATATCGGACTCATGTGCTCTTCTTGCTCTCTGGAACGTGCATCTATTAGTTGGTGATTGATCTAGATTAACTCATTTTGCTAAGTTCTTCGAAAGTCACTGCTTTATCAGTCACCTTCGCTAGGCTGCAAATGTGTTTCACGACATTCTCTTCCAATACCACTGCCTCAACTTCTTTCAAGCGGTTTTGGTCGCTGTAATACCAACGCATGACCTCTTTAGGGTCTTCGTAGGTAGCAGCGGTCTCTTCAATCGAGGCTTTAATTTGCTCAGGGCTTGCGATAAGATTTTGTTGCTTTACGAGATCGGACAGGATGAGGCCAAGTCGGACACGCTTATCAGCTTGCTCAGCAAACATCTCGGGAGGTATAGGGGCATCCTTCGCATTGGGGATGCCACGCTGAATGAGATCATTACGAGCCGCTTCTATCAAACGCTCCTGCTCACCCGTAATGAGGGATTTAGGAACATCTAAGGGGCATTGCTTAACTAACTCATCCATCACTTGATTTTTAAGAAGCGCCTCGGTGCGGCGTTTTACTTCGCGATCCATATTGATCTTGATCTCGCTACGCATCTTTTCAACACCACCCTCGGTGATACCGAGTGATTTGGCAAACTCTTCGTCCACAGGTGGCATATGAGGCCAAGCAACATCTTTCATGGTGACAGTGAACTCGGCGGTCTTGCCAGCCACTTCAGCACCATGGTAATCATCGGGGAACTTCATGGGAAAGGTTTTGCTTTCTCCCTTTTTAAGGCCCAATGCGGCAGCTTCAAACTCAGGCAACATCTGACCTGCGCCAATCACAAACTTGAAGTCTTCAGCTTTACCACCAGCAAACTCAACACCATCTATCTTGCCAA
>DBCI01000026.1:6487-7547 GCA_002292975.1 Polynucleobacter sp. UBA962
GCACGATCAATCTCGGGGTCATTTACCGCTGTTGTGTAGCGGGTGAGTTCAGAGGCACTAAAGTCACCGATCTTTACTTCAGGGAGTACTTCAAAGAATGCATCAAATACGATTTCATCGGCATCAATCTCACTCTTGGGCTCAAGACGCGGTTGACTAGCTAACTTAAGACCTTCTTTTTTACTGAGCTCATAAAAGAGTTGTGAGGCTTTATCGTATTGCACTTCAAAGTCAACTTGCATGCCATATTGCTGCTCCACCATTTTCTTAGGAACTTTGCCAGGACGAAATCCCGGCATCTTCATGGATTTGCTAATTTTGGTTAAACGGGCCTCACGGGCCTGATGAATGTCTGCACGATTAAATTGCAGGGTCATTTTGCGGTCTAAGCTACCTAAGTTTTCGATTTGCACTACAGCCTCTTTAGTCAAGGTTATTTGTGAACACTAAGCCGAGCAGCCTTGTGGTGCGAGGAGGGGGACTCGAACCCCCACACCATTTCTGGCGTCAGGACCTAAACCTGGTGCGTCTACCAATTTCGCCATCCTCGCTCTTTATCAAGCGTTGCAGACACTACCCAGCCAAGAATTCACATAAAAAGGAGATTCTACAATGCCTTACAGAGTAGAGCCACGGCGTGGACAGCAATTCCCTCGCCTCTACCTAGGTGACCAAGGGATTCATTGGTTTTGGCCTTGAGGTTGATATGACTTGGGGTGACATGCAGGTCACTGGCAATATGATGAATCATTTCTGGAAGATAGCTAGCCAGCTTCGGTTTTTGGCAAATGACGGTGGCATCTACATTGCCCACGTGATAGCCGGCTGCCTGAACTTTCTGCAAGGCGGCGCGCAGCAGCACCCTACTGTCCATATCCTTAAAACGTTCATCATCATCCGGAAACATTTGGCCAATATCATTGAGTCCTGCGGCGCCTAATAAAGCATCCGTGATGGCATGTAACAGTGCATCCGCATCCGAATGGCCTAATAATCCCTTTTCATAGGGAATGTGCACCCCACCCAAAATTAGCTTACGTCCTGGCACTAAAGCATGAAT
>DBCI01000026.1:7639-8162 GCA_002292975.1 Polynucleobacter sp. UBA962
AGAACGAGTTCCATTAACTCCCAATCGGCTGGGTGCGTTACCTTGAAATTACGGGTTGCCCCTTCCACTAAAAGGGGCTGTCCACCTGCTCGTTCAATCGCACTCGCTTCATCGGTGATGTTTGCACCTGCTGCGATGGCTTCCTGCAAGGCATCGTGTAAGACCTTGAGGGGAAACATCTGCGGGGTTTGCGCTTGCCACAAACGAGAACGGTCAATCGTCCCTTTGGCACGCATTGCATCGTCGGTGGTCTCTTTCATGGTATCGGCAACAGGAATTGCTAATAGACCACCATCATGAACCCGCTGGTCATCGGCCTGTGCTTTGACCAATGTAATCAGTCGCTCAATTAGCTCGGGTGTAATCCCGGGGCGCGCTGCATCGTGCACCAAGATCCAGTCGTGTGGATGCACCCCTGCCTTTTGCATTGCGGCTAAGGTATTTAATACGGTCTGTTGGCGAGTAGGGCCACCCGTTTGTAAGAACTCAAAGCGCTTTGCTGGTTTGGGATAGCGTGATTTAA
>DBCI01000121.1:0-3623 GCA_002292975.1 Polynucleobacter sp. UBA962
GTATCGAGTAAAACGGAATCCTTGATTAACGACGCGATGCAACTTATTGGAGTTCGTTATCGCTGGAATGGTGATTTGCCCCAATCTGGTTTGGATGCTAGTGGCTTTGTCCGTTTTGTGTTTAGAGATAAATTAGGTTTTTTACTCCCACCCAAATCGTCGCAGATGAGTAAAGTGGGAAAGCCCATTACCCGCGAAGAGTTGCAACCCGGTGATTTAGTGTTCTTCAATACCATGCGCTTAACCTTCTCGCATGTCGGTATCTATGTGGGCGATAACAAGTTTATCCATTCGCCTGCTAAAGGCTCCACAGTGCGTGTCGATGATTTAGCGAGTAGCTATTGGGATAAACGTTTTGATGGGGCGCGTCGTTTGGATGGTAGCGATGAGCTCAGTAATGCAGAACGTAATGCCCTGATTCAGGAAGCCAAGAAATTACGTTTACAAACGCGTAATTTGTAATAGGCAAGTCGACTAAAAGACCCTAAGTTTTTCCCGTATCTCCGCAATTTTCTCTTGGGCAGCCTGTTCTCCCGCAAGGATTGCAGCATTTCTAGAGCGAAAGTCTGCACTACCCATTTGCTTAAGTTGTGGCGTAATCAACACATCGGCTTTTGCTATTTCATATTGATTAATGCTTTGTTGCATGATGTTGATCGTTTGTTGAAGCAACCCTAGGGTGCCACTAGAGTTAAACGTGTTTGTATCAGACGAGATGTTGACCGCAATGATGAAGTTGGCGCCCATTTCCTGAGCGTAACGAACGGGCACAGGAGCTACTAGACCGCCGTCGACATATTCTTTACCCTGAATTATTGCTGGTTGAAAAACTCCGGGCACACTGCAAGAGGCCCGCACTGCCAAGCCAGTATCTCCCCTCTGGAAAAGAATGCCCTTACCAGTTTGTAGTTCTGTGGCAACAATACCTAAGGGAATACTCATTTGCTCAATCGTTTTATTCTGAACCTCACGATTCACCATGCTCTGCAGTGCATCGCCCTTGATCAAGCCACCAAATCGTCCTGCAAATGGATAGGCCCAATCTGCAATGGCAGCCTCATCCAGATTAAGACCGATGCGGTTAAGATCAAGTCCGCTATAACCTGAGGCATAAAGTGCTGCAATCACACTCCCAGCGCTAGCTCCAACGATCATATTCGGGCGAATACCTTGCGCTTCTAGTATTTTGATGACCCCGATATGGGCAAAACCTCTGGCAGCACCAGACCCCAAAACTAGAGCAATGTTGGGCTTGCGGCGTTCGTCCCATAAACTACATCCTGAAAGGGCGCTAAGCCCAAACAGCCCAAAGGCCTTGAGCGCAGTGCGACGATTTTCTGGGGAGGGTTTTTGGGGAGGGTGAAAATGAGACATATGGCTATTGTATTGACCCTACCTTATAATGGCGAATCGGTGCAAATTGCTACGAAACTAAAAGATTCGTTTGATTGCCGAGCATCCCCAAAATAAGAATTAACTTGAGTGAGCTCGACATAAGCCAGAAAACACCCCAAACCCATTTTGACGATTGTGAATGAACCATCAAACAGGTAAATCCTGTTTAGCCAAATTGTATGGATACTGATCACTATAAGCGCGTAGTCGAGACCGCATTAATTTGCGCTCAAGAGCCTCTAACAACAAATGAACTCAACCGATTATTTGTAGAGCCTCCTTTAGCATCGGCGGATCTCCAAAAAATACTTTTTGAGATCCAAAAAGAATGGCATGACAAAGGCATGGAGCTGGTCAATATAGCAACTGGCTGGCGTTTCCAGAGCCGCCTCAACATGCGTGAGTATTTAGATCGCTTAACACCAGAGAAACCTCCCAAGTACTCACGAGCAGTGATGGAAACCTTAGCCATCATTGCCTACCGGCAGCCCGTTACTCGCGGTGAGATCGAAGAGGTACGTGGTGTGGTTGTGAGTAGTAATGTCATGCGTCAGCTAGAAGATCGTGGCTGGGTTGAGGTGGTTGGTCACAAAGATACGATCGGGCGCCCAGGCCTCTATGCAACTACCAAACAGTTTTTAGATGATCTCAGCTTAAAAGATTTACAAAGCCTACCCATGTTAGAAGATGGCTCTATTTCTGCTGAGGCCTTAGGACAAGCTGTGATTGAGTTTGATGCTGATGCGACCGTGGAAACTGTTATTCCACTAGAGCCCTTGAACAACGCCGAGCACGATGACAAATCCTGATCAAGATTCTCTTACACCTAATCCAGTAGCAGAGGGGTCGGTCGATAGTCCCTCTTCGGGTGATTCAGAGGCTGGGGAGCGTAAAGACCGCGGTGAGCGCGGCCCCAAACGTTTTCATAAATCGAACAATAAAGCCCGCGGTAAGTTCGGCAATAAAAATAAGCGCCGCGATGGGCCAAATCCTCATGCAGAGGCTGACGGAGAACCAACCAGACCCTCACCAAAATCAGCACAACTTCAGGCAGAGACCGAAGCCTTATTTGCCTCGGTGGTTTCTGGAGAATTTGATGCAGCTCTTGATGCGCCAGAGACTGAAGCCTCTGCGGTTGAGGAGCCCGGAGTAATTTCGCATGAGGCCGGCATTGAGCAGCGAGCCTCTAAAGCGGGAGATGAGGAATCGGATGAGCTCGACAATCCGACTGATTTAGAGCGCTTGCAATTTGCCAGCGTGGATGAGCTACCACTGAGCTTGCGGGATGAAGTATGGTCTGATCTTGACGGTCTCGATGATGATGCCGAAGATGAGGATACCGTTAAGTTACATAAGGTCCTAGCAGATGTAGGAATGGGATCACGTCGCGAGATGGAAGATTTGATTATTCAGGGACGTGTTTCTGTGAATAGTATGCCGGCGCACATTGGTCAGCGTGTGGGCCCTAGCGATATCGTGCGCATTAACGGTAAGCCAGTGCATCGTAAGATTCAGACTAAGCCACCGCGTGTCATTCTGTACCATAAGCCTGCTGGCGAAATTGTTAGTCAAGCTGATCCTGAGGGACGCCCAAGCGTCTTTGATCGCTTGCCAAAACCTCGGCAAGGTCGCTGGATTGCAGTTGGCCGCTTGGATTTCAATACAGAAGGCCTTTTGTTATTTACCACCTCAGGCGAATTGGCAAATCGATTGATGCATCCTCGCTATGGAGTTGAACGTGAATATGCAGTTCGTATCCTTGGTGAACTATCGGCCGAATCGGCAGAACAACTAAAAACAGGAATACAGCTCGATGACGGTCAGGCTCGCTTCTTGCGTTTAAGTCAAGGCGGTGGCGATGGTGCCAATCGGTGGTACTCCGTAGCGCTTACTGAAGGACGTAATCGTGAGGTACGTCGCATGTTTGAGGCAACGGGGCATGTAGTCTCTCGTTTAATTCGGACTCGCTACGGTTTGTTCATATTGCCCCCCCGTTTACGGCGCGGTAAGTGGGAAGAGGTGCCCCTTGAAAACATTACTCAATTGATGCGTGCTGCTGGTTTAAAGGTTCCGCAAATGGGAAGTAAAGAGAGGGGAGGTCCTCAAGGCCGAACTTCCAGCATGGATCCGCAAAGTGATCCTAATTTCCAGCCCGATCCAATGCAAACCTCGGTGTCTTATTGGGGGTCGAAAGAGGCGCTCACGATGGCCTCCAACCATTCTCAGGG
>DBCI01000121.1:3703-9419 GCA_002292975.1 Polynucleobacter sp. UBA962
TCTGGCTTTGGTCAAAAAGGTCAACGCGGAACCGGAGGAAAACCTGGGGGTCAACGCTCCAAGGGGCAAAAGATTCATCATGGAAGCGGCTTTAGTGCTGGGCCGGGAGGAACTGGAAGTGGGGGTCAAAAGCGCCCTAATCGTGGCAAACCCTTTAAGGGACCAAGAAAACCCCGAAATCCGGGTGAAAGTTTCTGATTTGACTAGAGATTTTATGATTCGGGTATAATTTCGTTCGCACCGGCTGATGTTGAATACAACGTAAGCTGGCCTGTTCTGGTAGTTAGGAATATGGGCTTTGTAGGCCCATTTTTTTTTGCCAAACGGCGTGTCATGAGTGATGTTTGTGTGGGGATCGCGTGAAAGAACAGCAGATTATTTCTGCCGAAGTGGGCAATTTAGGCTATTCGCTGGTTGATATCGAGCGAGAGGGCCGTGGTTTGCTCCGTGTGACGATCGAAAACCCCGACTTTGATCGCATGATTACGGTGGAAGATTGTGAGAAGGTAAGTCATCAGCTGACCTATACCTTGGCGGTTGAGAACGTTCCTTATGAGCGTCTTGAGGTCTCATCGCCAGGATTAGATCGCCCCGTTAAGACGGCTGTTGAGTTTATTCGGTTCGCAGGGTTGGAGATTGATCTGAAATTGCGGGTGGCAGTTTCAGGAAGAAAGAATTTTAGGGGAGTGCTGCAGGGCCTAAAAAGTGGCTCGGTAGATTCTCCAGATGCACGGTTTAGTTTGTTATTTGAGGCGAGTGATGGATCTACCGCTGAGCTTGAATTTAGCTTGGCTGAAGTTGAAAAAGCTCGCTTGGTCCCTGTAATTGATTTCAAAGGAAAAAAATCATGAGTCGTGAAGTTCTCATGTTGGCAGAAGCCCTCGCCCGTGAAAAGAATGTTGATCGTGAGATTGTTTTTGAAGCTCTCGAACTAGCATTGGCATCCGCCACTAAAAAACGCTACAGCGAAGATGTGGATATTCGGGTTTCAATTGACCGTGATAGCGGTGAGTATGAGACCTTTCGCCGTTGGTTGGTCGTTCCAGACGAAGCTGGCTTACAAGAGCCCGACAAAGAGATTTTGCAATTTGAGGCCAAAGAGCAAATCTCCGATATCGAGGTAGATGATCACATTGAAGAGCAGATCGAGTCTTTGGCGTTTGGTCGGATTGGCGCTCAGGCAGCTAAACAGGTGATCTTGCAACGTATTCGGGATGCTGAACGTGAGCAAATTCTGAATGATTACCTCGAGCGGGGCGAAAAGATCATGACCGGTACGGTCAAGCGTGCCGACAAAAATGGCTTAATTATTGAATCGGGTCGGGTTGAGGCTTTACTTCGCCGTGATCAAATGATCCCCAAAGAGAACCTTCGTTCTGGCGATCGTGTCCGTGCATATATTTTGAAGGTTGATCGCGAAGCACGTGGTCCGCAAATTGAGCTCTCCCGAACATGCCCCGAGTTTTTAATGAAGTTATTTGAGAATGAAGTTCCTGAGATCGAGCAACGGCTTTTGGATATCAAGGGCGCAGCCCGTGACCCAGGAGTTAGGGCCAAGATTGCCGTGGTCACCCACGATAAACGCATCGATCCAATTGGTACTTGCGTCGGTGTTCGTGGCACTCGTGTGACAGCAGTTCGCAATGAAGTTGCTGGCGAGGCTGTTGATATCGTTCTGTGGTCTGAGGATCCTGCGCAATTTGTGATTGGCGCATTAGCTCCTGCTCAGGTCTCATCGATTGTGGTGGATGAAGAGCGCCATGCTATGGATGTGGTGGTAGACGAGGAGAACTTAGCGATTGCGATTGGACGCAGTGGGCAAAACGTTCGTTTAGCGAGTGAGTTGACTGGTTGGCAAATTAATATCATGACTCCTGAAGAGTCTGCTGAGAAATCTGAAAAAGAGTCGGTTGTAGTCCGCCAATTGTTTATGGATAAGTTAGACGTGGATCAAGAGGTTGCTGATATCTTGATTGAAGAGGGCTTTAACTCCTTAGAAGAAGTTGCTTATGTACCTTTGTCCGAGATGCTTGAGATTGAATCATTTGATGAGGATACTGTTAATGAATTAAGAACACGGGCACGCGACTCTTTATTAACGATGGAGTTAGCTAAGGAAGAGCGCATTGAGGAAGTATCGCAAGACCTACGTTCACTTGAAGGCCTCTCTCCCGAATTGATTACAACGCTAGCTGAGAATCAAGTGCACACGCGCGATGATTTAGCCGGTTTAGCAGTAGATGAGCTAGTGGAAATCACTGGTATGGATGAAGAAATAGCCAAAACGCTCATTATGAAAGCGCGTGAACATTGGTTTAACGCATGAGGAAAAGCGCATGGCTACGACAACCGTAAAAGCACTGGCTGAGGAGCTAAAAAGAAGCTCGGCAGATTTATTGGTCCAACTCAAGGCTGCCGGAATTGAGAAAGAATCGGAATCTGACAAGATTACTGATAAGGATAAGACCGCACTATTGGGATACCTCCAAAAAGCCCATGGAAGTGCTGATGCTGGGGCTCGTAAAAAAATTACCTTAACCAAGCGTGAGACTAGCGAGATCCGTCAAGCAGATTCAGCTGGTCGGACTCGTACCGTGCAAGTCGAGGTACGTAAAAAGCGGGTTTTGGTCAAGCGCGATGAGTCTGCAAAACCAGAAGAAGCTGCCGAGGAAAAAGAGGTCAAGGCGCCTGTTGAGAAAAAGCCAATCTTGTCGGATGAGGAATTAGAAAAACGTGCTGCTGAAGCCTCGCGTCAAGCTGAGTTGTTGGCTAGACAAGAAGCGGAGATGAAGGCTGCGAGCGAGCAAAAGCAAAAGAAAGTTACTAATGAGCTTAAGCCCAGTAAAGCGGAAGTTGATCAAGAGCTAGCCACAAAAGAGAAAGCCAGCAAAGATTTGGCTGAGCTTCGTACGCGACGCGCTGCGGCAGAGGCTGAAGTATCTGCGATTCGGGACATGATGAGTGCACCCGCACGGGTTTTAAAAGCACCCAGTGAAGTTGCTAGCGAAGAAGCGAAGAAGGGCACTTTACATAAGCCTGTAAAGGCTGATGGTGGCGATGATAAAAAGAAACCTACTAAGGTAGGCGGTAAATTAATCAAGTCTTCCGAGACTTCCTCAACGTGGCAAGAAGAAGGGGCAAAACGGAAGGTTGGATTAAAAACCCGTGGTGATATGAGTGGTGGTTTGGGTGGCGGATGGCGCAGTGGTGGCGGACGTAAGAAGCAACACCAGAATCAAGAGGATAACCCAGCAACTAATTTCCAAGTCCCTACAGAACCAGTTATCCGGGATGTATATATCCCTGAAACCGTTACGGTTGCTGACTTAGCGCACAAAATGTCTGTCAAGGGCGCAGAGGTGATTAAGCTGCTGATGGGAATGGGTCAAATGGTAACGATTAATCAAGTCCTGGACCAAGATACTGCAATGATCATTGTTGAGGAGATGGGCCATAAAGCACATGCCGCCAAATTAGATGATCCTGAAATAGAGTTGGGTGCCTCGGCAGAGGATGCACCATTGCTACCAAGACCACCCGTAGTGACGGTGATGGGACACGTTGACCATGGTAAGACTTCCTTGCTCGATAAGATCCGGGTCGCAAAAGTGGCCGCTGGTGAGGCTGGAGGGATTACCCAGCACATTGGTGCCTATCACGTAGAGACCCCGCGTGGAGTTATTACCTTCTTGGATACACCGGGTCATGAGGCCTTTACGGCAATGCGTGCCCGCGGTGCGAAGGCAACCGATATCGTGATCTTGGTTGTAGCGGCCGATGATGGTGTGATGCCGCAGACGCGCGAAGCAATCCACCATGCAAAAGCAGCCAATGTGCCATTGGTTGTGGCGATTAATAAGATTGACAAGCCAGAAGCCAATACGGATCGCGTCAAGACTGAATTAGTGAGTGAACAAGTTGTTCCTGAAGAATACGGCGGCGACTCCCCATTCATTGGAGTCTCTGCAAAAACAGGAGAGGGGATTGATGCACTTCTCGAGAACGTGTTGTTACAGGCAGAAATTTTGGAACTCAGAGCCCCCAAAGATGCGCCAGCACAAGGTATTGTGATTGAGGCACGTCTGGACAAAGGTCGTGGCCCAGTAGCTACGGTATTAGTTCAGTCCGGCACCTTAAAACGGGGCGATATGCTTTTGGCAGGCCAGTCGTATGGACGCGTTCGCGCCATGTTAGATGAGAATGCTAAGGCAACCAATGAAGCTGGCCCGTCGATCCCAGTGGAAATCCAAGGTTTGTCGGAAGTGCCTGATGCAGGCGAATCATTCCAGGTGGTGGCGGATGAGCGCAAGGCTCGTGAGATCGCTTTGTTCCGTCAAGGTAAGTTCCGTGATGTGAAGTTAGCCAAGCAACAAGCTGTCAAGCTCGAGAACATGATGGAGAATATGGGCGAAGGCGCGGTTGAGGCTAAGCTCTTGCCCATCATTATTAAGGCGGACGTACAGGGTTCACAAGAAGCTCTTTCACAGTCTCTGCAAAAACTCTCCACCGCTGAGGTAAAAGTACAAATCGTACATGCTGCTGTCGGTGGCATTACTGAAACCGACGTGAACTTAGCGATTGCTTCTAAAGGAGTCATTATTGGCTTTAATGCTCGTGCGGATGCGGTAGCCCGTAAATTAGCCGAGACCAATGGTGTAGATATTCGCTATCACAACATCATTTATGACGCAGTGGATGAAGTAAAGGCAGCTTTAAGCGGCATGCTCACTCCCGATAAGAAAGAAGAAATTATTGGTATGGTTGAGATACGTCAGGTCTTTAATGTGTCGAAGGTTGGTGCTATTGCAGGTTGTATGGTGTTAGATGGCATCGTGCGACGTAATTCACGGGTTCGTCTATTGCGCGATAACGTCGTTGTATGGACCGGTGAGTTAGATTCCTTAAAACGCTTTAAGGATGACGCAAAAGAGGTCAAGGGTGGTTTTGAGTGCGGCCTTTCTTTAAAGAACAATAATGATATTAAAGAGGGTGATCAGCTGGAGGTTTTCGAGGTCACTGAGGTTGCTAGAACGCTTTAATCAATTGTCGTATGCATAAAACAAGCCCGCATCGTCACCAACGTCTTGCTGATCAGATTCAGCGAGATTTGGCGGAACTCGTTCCCCGCGAACTGCGGGATCCAGCAAATGGCTTAATTACGATCCAGGCCGTTGAGTTATCACCGGATCTTGCTCATGCAAAGATTTATTTCACGGTTTTGGGAGGTGATCCGCAATATGCATTGGGATCATTGCAGGAGAAAGCGGGATATCTCCATTCATTACTCTTTAAGCGAATGCATACCCATACTGTGCCCACCTTGCATTTTGTCTTTGATACCTCTATCGAGCGTGGCGCAGAAATGTCTCGATTAATTGATCAGGCATTAGGCTCAAAGCCTAACTAATGGGAATGGCTCAGCGGATTGACGGGGTGGTTCTGTTGGATAAACCCTCCGGAATGAGTTCTCAAAGTGCGGTCACTTCCGTAAAACGACTCCTGCATGCAGAAAAAGCAGGACATACGGGCACTCTCGATCCAATGGCTACCGGATTATTACCAGTTTGTTTGGGTGAAGCAACGAAGTATTCACAAGATTTATTAGATGCCGATAAGGCGTATCTTGCCCAACTACGTTTTGGGATTCAGACGGATACCGGGGATGCGCAAGGCCAGATTATTGCCGAGAAATCAACGGCAGAGGTCGTTGATAACG
>DBCI01000121.1:9515-9699 GCA_002292975.1 Polynucleobacter sp. UBA962
GTACTCAGCGCTAAAGCGTGATGGTAAGCCACTTTACGAGTACGCGCGTTCTGGTATTGAGATTGAGCGCGAAGCGCGTAGGATCACGATTTATTCGATCAAACTACTAAATGTTCAGTGGCCTGTGATCGATATTGAGGTGCACTGTAGCAAGGGAACTTATATTCGGGTATTGGCAGAGGAT
>DBCI01000053.1:0-4302 GCA_002292975.1 Polynucleobacter sp. UBA962
TAGTCCAAACCACGCGGTTTGGGCCTTGCTTTAAATAAACCTGGATGTAAGACCCATGAATCATTTAGAACTCCGCCCAAGTGCGCAAGGACTATATAACCCAAGCAATGAGCATGACGCGTGTGGCGTTGGCTTTGTTGCACATATAAAGGGTAAAAAAACACACGAAATTATTGTTCAAGGATTAAAGATCCTCGAGAACTTGGATCATCGCGGCGCAGTGGGAGCAGATCCACTGATGGGTGATGGGGCAGGCATCTTAATTCAGATTCCAGACGAACTCTATCGTTCTGAAATGAAAAAACAGAGAATTAATCTACCGCCAGTTGGAGAATATGGCGTTGGAATGATCTTTTTACCTAAAGAGAGCGCATCACGTCTGGCCTGTGAGCAAGAGCTTGAGCGAACAGTAAGACAAGAAGGTCAAATCGTATTGGGATGGCGTGATGTACCTATCGATGCGAAGATGCCGATGTCGCCCACAGTTAAAAAGACTGAACCAGTGATCCGCCAAATTTTTATTGGGCGCGGACGCGACATCATGACTACCGATGCCCTAGAGCGCAAACTGTATGTTATTCGCAAAACAGGAAGCCACGCAATACAGGATTTACATTTAAAGCATGGCAAAGAATATTTCGTCGCATCGATGTCTGCTCGAACTATCGTTTACAAAGGCCTGCTCTTAGCAAGTCAAGTCGGCGCATATTACTGCGACTTACAAGATAGCAATGCAGTATCCGCGCTGGCATTAGTGCATCAACGCTTTTCAACGAATACTTTCCCCGCCTGGGAGTTGGCTCATCCTTATCGTTTAATTGCCCATAACGGAGAAATTAATACCGTGAAGGGCAATGTGAACTGGATCAATGCGCGAACGGGTGCGATCAGTTCCCCAGTTTTAGGCGACGATCTACAAAAACTGTGGCCACTGATTTACCCCGGCCAATCGGATACCGCTTCGTTTGATAACTGCTTAGAACTTTTAGTGATGTCAGGTTATCCACTAGCACAAGCGATGATGATGATGATTCCAGAGGCGTGGGAACAGCATACTCTCATGGATGAAAACAGGCGCGCTTTCTACGAATACCATGCTGCCATGATGGAGCCCTGGGATGGCCCCGCAGCAATTGCATTTACCGATGGCCGGCAGATTGGTGCCACCTTAGACCGCAATGGCCTGCGACCAGCTCGGTACTACGTGACCGATGATGATCTCGTCATCATGGCCTCAGAGGCAGGTGTTTTACCAATCCCAGAAAACAAAATTGTGCAAAAGTGGCGTTTACAGCCTGGCAAGATGTTTATGATTGATATGGAACAAGGGCGCATTATTGATGATATTGAGCTCAAGAATTCCGTATCGAAAGCAAAACCCTATAAGAGTTGGATCGATGCTGTACGAGTCAAGCTCGATGAGCTTGATGTTAGTAAAAAAGATTTGCAAGCGGAAGAGAAGCACATACGTCCGGCAGCAAAGTTACTAGATCGTCAACAAGCATTTGGTTATAGCCAAGAAGATCTCAAGTATTTGATGGCGCCGATGGCACAAAATGGCGAAGAGGCAATTGGTTCGATGGGGAATGACAGTCCATTGGCCGTCTTATCGGATCGCAGCAAATCCTTATATAACTACTTCAAGCAATTATTTGCACAAGTTACGAATCCACCCATTGACCCAATTCGGGAAAACTTGGTCATGTCGCTGGTGTCCTTTGTTGGCCCTAAGCCAAATTTATTAGACACTAACAATATCAACCCGCCAATGCGTTTAGAGATTAGTCAGCCAGTATTGGATTTTGATGATATGACCAAAGTCCGCTACATTGAGCACTATACGGGCGGTAAGTTTCGTGCGCATGAGCTCGATATTTGCTATCCAGTTGCATGGGGTAAAGAAGGTATTGAGGCACGTTTAGCATCTTTATGTGCAGAAGCAACCGATGCAGTACGAAGCGGATTTAATATCTTAATTGTGAGTGATCGCCAAGTTGATGCTCAGCACATGGCAATACCTGCATTACTAGCCACTTCAGCCATTCACCAACATTTAGTCGAGCGCGGCTTACGCACTAGTTCTGGATTGGTAGTTGAGACTGGTAGCGCTCGTGAGGTGCATCACTTTGCATTACTCGCGGGCTATGGTGCAGAAGCAATTCATCCGTATTTAGCGATGGAAACTCTTGCAGAAATGGCCAAGGGATTGCCAGGCGACTTATCGCCAGAGAAAGCCAATAAAAATTTTGTGAAAGCCATTGGCAAGGGCCTGCAGAAGGTTATGTCGAAGATGGGTATTTCAACGTATATGTCATACACCGGCTCACAAATTTTTGAGGCGATTGGCTTAAATAATGAACTAATCGATAAATACTTTAAGGGCACATCATCCAATGTGGGTGGTATTAGTGTGTTTGAAGTTGCGGAGGAAGCTCTGCGAATGCATCACGCAGCGTTTAGCAACGATCCCGTGCTTGCGGATATGTTGGATGCGGGTGGTGACTATGCTTTTCGTATTCGGGGAGAAAAGCATATGTGGACCCCTGATTCGATTGCCAAGTTACAACATGCGACGCGTAGCGGTCCTGAGAAGGGTTATCAAACCTATAAAGAGTATGCCAACCTCATTAACGATCAAAGTAAGCGCTTAATGACCCTGCGCGGATTATTTGAGTTCAAGCTAGATCCTAGTAAAGCAATTGCATTAGACGAGGTGGAATCAGCTAAAGAGATTGTGAAGCGCTTTGCAACGGGTGCAATGTCCTTGGGCTCTATCTCCACCGAAGCGCATGCTACCTTAGCAATTGCCATGAATCGCATTGGTGGTAAGTCCAACACCGGTGAAGGTGGCGAGGACCCTAATCGCTACAAGAATGAACTCAAGGGTATTCCCATTAAAAAAGGTGAGACCCTGGCTAGTATTTTGGGTAAGGATGTGGTGGAGGCAGATATTCCACTACAAGATGGCGATTCATTACGTTCCAAAATTAAGCAAGTTGCCTCGGGCCGTTTTGGAGTAACCACGGAGTATTTGCGTTCAGCCGATCAAATTCAGATCAAGATGGCTCAAGGTGCTAAGCCGGGAGAGGGCGGTCAGTTACCCGGTGGCAAGGTCTCGGATTACATTGGTAAGTTACGTTTTTCAGTGCCTGGTGTAGGGCTCATTTCTCCACCCCCACATCATGACATCTATTCGATTGAGGATTTGGCACAGCTCATTCATGATCTGAAGAATGTCAATCCCAAAGCTGATGTATCGGTTAAGTTGGTTTCTGAAGTTGGAGTTGGCACGGTAGCAGCTGGTGTTGCTAAGGCAAAGTCCGATCATGTCGTGATTGCCGGCCATGATGGCGGTACTGGCGCATCACCCCTATCCTCAATTAAGCACGCAGGCTCTCCTTGGGAATTAGGTCTCGCGGAGACTCAACAGACTCTCGTTCTCAATCGCTTGCGAAGTCGTATTCGGGTGCAAGCTGATGGTCAAATGAAAACGGGTCGGGATGTGGTAATCGGTGCATTATTAGGCGCCGATGAATTTGGTTTTGCTACTGCACCATTAGTGGTTGAGGGCTGCATCATGATGCGCAAATGCCATCTTAATACCTGCCCTGTTGGTGTCGCAACGCAGGATCCAGAATTGCGCAAAAAGTTTTCTGGCAAACCAGAGCATGTGGTTAATTTCTTCTTTTTCATTGCCGAAGAGGTGCGCGAGATCATGGCGCAATTAGGGATGCGAAAGTTTGATGAGTTGATCGGTCGTGTGGATCTCTTGGATACCCGTAAAGGGATAGATCATTGGAAAGCACAAGGATTAGACTTTAGTAAAGTATTTGCACTCCCAGATGTGCCTGCCAAAGAACCTCGTCATCAAACTTTGACACAGGATCATGGTTTAGGTTCTGCGCTCGATCATATTTTGATGGAGAAAAGTGAGCCTGCTTTAGAGCGCGGTGAGAAGGTGTCATTCATCGTGCCAATCCGTAACGTGAATCGCACAGCCGGTGCCATGTTATCTGGCGAGGTCGCGATGCGCTATGGCCATACGGGCTTACCCGATGACACAATTCATATTCAGTTAAATGGCACGGCAGGGCAAAGTTTTGCAGCATTCTTAGCCCACGGTATTACCTTCGACCTAGTAGGCGATGCGAATGATTATGTGGGCAAAGGCCTGTCCGGTGGTCGTGTGATTGTGCGGGCTCCACATGAATTCCGTGGCGATACATCGCAAAATATTATTGTTGGTAATACCGTACTGTATGGCGCGATTGAAGGTGAAGCTTTCTTTAATGGCGTAGCGGG
>DBCI01000053.1:4401-10510 GCA_002292975.1 Polynucleobacter sp. UBA962
GGTACGGTTGTAGTTTTAGGTAATACCGGTCGTAACTTTGCGGCTGGTATGAGCGGTGGCGTGGCGTACGTCTATGACGAAGATGGTTTGTTTGAAAAGCGTTGCAATACCAGTATGGCAACGCTAGAGAAAGTATTGCCCTCTGCCCAACAAATAAGCGCAATGCCGAAGTCTGCTTGGCACGCCCCCGTAAATGTAAAAGAGGGTGGTGAGCGCCAAACCGATGAGCAAATACTAAAGACTTTAATTGAGCGCCATTTCCGCTACACCGGATCCGAGCGAGCAAAAGCCTTATTGGCAGACTGGGAAAAGGCTCGCACGCGTTTTATAAAAGTGTTGCCAACCGAGTACAAGCGGGCGTTAGGAGAGTTGTGGGAGCGCGCTCAGGGCCAAGTCGGCAAAGAGAAGTCGGTCACGGTATAGCGGGCAAGTTTAAGACATATTAAAGAAATTACAGGAGTTTGTATGGGTAAGGTGACTGGATTTATGGAGTTTGAACGGGTCGATGAAAAATATGAAGCCCCGATTAAACGAATTCATCATTACAAAGAGTTTGTGGCGGCCTTGTCCGATACCGATGCCAAAGTTCAGGGTGCACGATGCATGGATTGCGGCATCCCATTTTGTAATAACGGCTGCCCCGTCAACAACATCATTCCCGATTTTAATGATTTGGTTTATCAGGGGGATTGGAAAAATGCCATTGAGGTTTTGCATTCCACTAATAATTTTCCCGAGTTTACTGGCCGCATTTGCCCCGCACCTTGCGAAGCTGCTTGTACTCTCGGAATTAATGAGCTACCTGTAGGTATCAAATCGATTGAGCATGCGATTATCGATAAGGCTTGGGAAAACGGTTGGGTAAAGCCACAGCCTCCTAAGACCAAGACTGGCAAGAAAGTTGCGGTAGTAGGTTCTGGCCCGGCGGGTATGGCTGCTGCTCAGCAATTAGCGCGCGCTGGTCATGATGTCACCGTATTTGAGAAAAATGATCGTGCAGGCGGTTTGCTGCGCTATGGCATTCCTGATTTCAAGATGGAGAAATGGCTCATTGATCGTCGTGTTGAGCAAATGCAAGCCGAGGGCGTTACCTTTGCGACAGGTGTATTTGTTGGTAAGGACAGTTTGGGCAAAGAAGTAAAAAACTATTCCAAAAAGAGTGTTACCCCTGAAGCCTTAATGAAAGACTTTGATGCGGTCATTATTAGTGGTGGTGCAGAGCAACCTCGTGATTTACCAGTGCCAGGCCGAGAGCTGGGCGGTATTCATTACGCTCTCGAGTTTTTAATTCCGCAAAACAAAGAAAATGCAGGTGATTTAAAGAACGAGATTCGTGCTACGGATAAACATGTAGTGGTGATTGGCGGCGGCGATACTGGTTCGGATTGTGTTGGCACCTCGAATCGCCATGGCGCCAAACACGTTACGCAGTTTGAACTATTACCTCAACCTCCCGAAGAAGAGAATAAGCCTTTGGTATGGCCGTATTGGCCCACAAAGTTACGGACATCCTCATCCCATGAAGAAGGATGTGAGCGCGATTGGTCAGTAGCAACAAAGCGTTTTGAAGGCAAAAACGGTAAGGTTGAAAAGCTCATCGGCGTTCGCCTGGAGTGGAAAGACGGCAAAATGGCTGAGGTCCCGAATTCAGAGTTTGAAGTGAAAGCGGATTTGGTGTTATTGGCAATGGGATTTGTATCACCAGCGCAGCAGATATTAAGTGCCTTTGGTGTTGAGAAGGATCCACGGGGTAATGCAAAGGCAACAGTGGATGGCCATAAAGCCTATCACACCAATGTTCCGAACGTGTTTGCTGCTGGTGATATGCGCCGTGGTCAGTCTTTGGTGGTATGGGCAATCCGCGAGGGGCGTCAATGCGCACGCTCAGTCGATGAGTTTTTAATGGGTTCATCCGTTTTGCCACGATAATAAGGCATGTCAATTGCAAATCATGTTGGTCCTGTAGTAGTTTCTATCCGCGGGGTCGACTTTTCCTATGCTCCAGGGGAGAGAAAAATTCTCTCGGGGCTTAATATGGAATTTAAGCGCGGCCAGGTGGTTGCAGTGATGGGTGGCTCAGGCTGCGGTAAGACTACAGTCTTACGTCTAATTGGTGGTCAAGTAATTGCGCAACTGGGCTCGGTACTTTTTGAGGATCAGGATATTGCATCAATGAACAGCGAGCGCTTGATGCAAGCGCGCCGTCGCATGGGGATGCTGTTTCAGTTTGGTGCTTTGTTCACCGATCTTAGTGTGTTTGAGAACGTTGCCTTTCCCTTACGCGAGCATACCAATCTCAGCGAAGAACTCATCCGCGATCTAGTCTTGATGAAGCTCAACGCAGTAGGGTTGCGGGGTGCACGTGACCTCATGCCATCTCAAATATCAGGCGGCATGGCAAGACGAGTTGCACTAGCGCGCGCTATTGTTCTAGATCCACCGCTCATCATGTATGACGAACCCTTTGCAGGATTAGACCCGATTGGTTTGGGAATCACAGCGCGTTTAATCCGTAATTTGAATGATGCGCTGGGAGCAACGAGCATTATCGTGACCCATGATGTTGAGGAGACCTTTGAGATCGCCGACTACGTTTACTTTATTGCGAATGGAAAAATCGGAGCAGAAGGAACGCCCGAGGATCTCAATCGCTCGAGCGATCCGTTTGTGCGTCAGTTTTTAGATGCCTCTCCCGAGGGCCCAGTCCCGTTTAATTATCCAGGCCTTGATGCTGCTACTGATTTTGGTGTGAGGTCTTCATGACGACAGAATCCAACTCCTTATTTAGTGGATTGCTAAACAAACTAGGCGACCTAGGCTTTTTTATTCGCCGCAATCTTACAGGCCTTGGTTACGCAGCCCGTATGTTTGCTCTCGTACTAGTGCGCTCAGGATCGTTGCTAAAACGTCCCCGCTTGGTCTCTGATCAAGTTCTTTTTGTTGGCAATTATTCATTTGTGATTATTACGGTATCGGGTTTATTTGTCGGCTTTGTTCTAGGCTTGCAGGGCTACTACACCTTGACCCGCTATGGATCAGAGCAAGCGCTGGGCTTACTGGTTGCTTTATCTCTAACCCGTGAGCTAGGCCCCGTGATTACGGCCCTATTATTTGCTGGTCGGGCAGGCACTTCTTTGACTGCAGAAATTGGCCTAATGAAAGCAGGGGAGCAACTTTCTGCGATGGAGATGATGGCAGTTGATCCATTGCGCCGCGTAATTGCTCCTCGCCTATGGGCCGGAATTATCTCAATGCCTATTTTGGCAACGATCTTTACTGCGGTTGGTGTGTTGGGTGGTTATTTAGTGGGTGTACCGCTCATTGGTGTTGATAGCGGCGCTTTTTGGTCGCAGATGCAAGGCGGCGTTGATCTGTTTGATGATATTGGCAATGGTTTTATTAAGAGCATTGTCTTTGGATTTGCCGTCACTTTTATTGCTCTGTATCAGGGTTATGAGGCCAAGCCAACACCCGAGGGTGTATCGCAGGCAACTACCCGCACGGTCGTACTGTCCTCGTTGACGGTATTAGCCCTGGATTTTTTATTAACCGCCATGATGTTTTCCAACAACTAAGTTTGAATAGAAAAAATACTATGAGCGATCCTTGCTTGGTTCAGAATAAACTGAGGTTCTTATGAGAAAAAGTGCAATTGATGTTTGGGTTGGTATTTTTGTTGCCATCGGCATGTTGGCCATGTTGTTTTTGGCCCTAAAGGTTGGCAATATGAGCGCAGTCTCTTTTGCCCCCACGTATTCTGTATCTGCCCGTTTTGACAATATTGGCGGCTTAAAGCCAAGAGCCCCAGTCAAAAGCGCTGGGGTTGTCGTTGGCCGTATTGCTGCTATCAAATTTGATGACACTACATATCAGGCGACTGTGACCATGATCATTGATAAGACGTATAAGTTTCCGAAGGATTCCTCTGCAAAAATCTTGACCTCTGGATTATTGGGAGAGCAATACATTGGCTTAGAAGCCGGCGGTGATGAGCAAATGCTTGCAGAGGGTGGCAAGATCAACCAAACTCAATCAGCCATTGTCTTGGAGAATTTAATCAGTCAGTTCCTATACAACAAAGCTGCAGATAGTGGGCAAGATAAAGGTGAGGGCGGTAAAGCTTCATCGAAGTAACCATAAATGTATTCCAATCACAACAATAATCATAACCGCCCGTGTTAATTCTTAAGCGCATTACCATTCTTTTTCTTTGCGCCTCAATGATTGGGTGCGCCAGCATTCCGGCTGGAAGCGAGAGATCTCCAGACGATCCATGGGAGTCATTTAATCGCTCGGTATTTTCATTTAATGAAAGCTTAGATGATTATTTACTAAAGCCCATTACGAAAGGCTATCGTTTTATTCTGCCTAAACCTGCGCAACAAGGGGTCGATAATTTCTTTGGAAACTACCGCGATATCTACACCTCGGCGAATAATCTACTGCAAGGCAATCTAAGTATGGCCTTTAGTGATTTGATGCGCGTGGTTGTCAATACTATTTTTGGCTTAGGGGGCTTATTTGATGTTGCAACGCCCGGTGGCCTCGAAAAGCATAAAGCGGATTTTGGGCAAACCTTTGGTGTGTGGGGTATCCCATCAGGCCCTTATGTAGTGCTGCCACTTTTTGGGCCTAGTAATGTCCGCGATACCTTTGGAACAGCAGTTGATTTAGAGACTGACTACTTATTTCGGATGCTACCCAATGTTGCTTTGCGAAATAGTTTGACAGCGTTACGGGTTGTAAACGCTCGCAATAACTACTATGAGGCAGGTGATCTATTTGAAGGTGCCGCGCTTGATAAATACACCTTTACCCGTGATGCCTATATTCAGCGCCGCCAATATCAAATTGATCAGGCCAAAGAAGGCAAGGAACCGCCTCCACCTGTGTATGAAAACCAGCACCAATAAATATAGTCATAAAAGACTAAAATCTAACCTTATCTTAATTCGTATGGTTGATTGTGAAAACACTTATTTTTAGTATTGCGACTGCACTCATTTCTTTTTCAGCATTGGCACAAAATGCGCTGGACGCCGCTACGCCTGATGGCTTAATTAAGACGATTGTTACTGACGTAATGGTTTCGGTCAAAGCAGACCCAGAGATCCAGAAAGGTAATATTCCTCGTGTAGTTGAGTTGGTCGAGAAAAAAATCGTGCCCTATACCGATATGCGGCGCACAACCCAATTAGCTATGGGAAGGAATTGGAGTAAAGCCACTCCAGAGCAGCAGAATCAACTCATCATCGAGTTTAAGAATCTTTTGATTCGAACATATTCTGGAGCACTGAGTCAGTTACGTGATCAAACAGTGCAATACAAACCATTACGCTCCTCGCCAAGCGATACCGATGTAATTGTGCGTACCGTTGTTATCGGTAAATCAGACCCTATCCCTTTGGATTATCGGCTCGAGAAAACAAATGAAGGTTGGCGGGTCTATGACGTTAATATCATGGGCGCATGGTTGATTGAGGCTTATCGCAATCAATTCACGAATCAGATTAATCAAAATGGTATCGATGGGCTGATCAAGTTCTTGCAAGAGCGTAATGCAATGTTGGCCGGAAAAAAATAGGTATGACCTTCGCGCTTCCTGCTTGTGTTAATCAAGATAATGCACTTAGTCTGCAGCAGCAAGGCCTTTCTGATATTAAACAAAGCCAGACGATTGATTGCACGGCTTTAGTCGATTTTGATTCGAGTGTACTTGCTGTTCTTATGGCCTGGCAACGTGAACTCTCCCCCCCACAGAAAACCTTGCGCTTACTCCATCCACCTGAAAAGTTAAAAGTGTTAGCCCGTGTTTATGGAATCGCTGATTTATTAGGTTTGGAATAAGTATGCTGGCAGTTTCGGTCGAGCACTTGAGTAAGCGCTATGGCAATCTTCTTGCTTTAAATGATGTTTCATTGCAGGTGCAGGAAGGTGAGTTTTTTGGTCTCTTAGGCCCCAATGGTGCTGGTAAGACAACCCTCATTTCAATCCTCGCTGGTCTTTGTCGTCCAGATCAGGGCGAGGCCTTCATTATGGGCACCAACGTGCAAAACCATTTTTTAGAGGCGCGCAGAATGTTGGGCGTTGTTCCTCAAGAACTGGTATT
>DBCI01000073.1 GCA_002292975.1 Polynucleobacter sp. UBA962
GTTATCCAATAACTTACGATTACTATCCAATCGAAGTGGAAAGCCATTCACCAAATTTGCTTTGGCTGCTATCAATTCTGAATCACTAGGCCCCTCTTTAATAAAGCGCGCAATGGTTTCTTGTAACACGACTAAAGCCTGGTTAGCTTGATCATTGCGCGTCTGTAAACCTGCCTCAAAACTTCCAGTATCGCGACCGGGTTGAAAGTAACTAAAGACACTGTAGGCATAACCTCGTTTATCGCGCACCTCACCAACCAATCTTGAAACGAAACCTCCGCCACCTAATATGTAATTACCCACCAACAATGGGAAATAGTCAGGGTTGCTCCGCGTTATAGCAGTCATACCTAATGCAATATGAGTCTGCTGTGTCTGAAACGGAATTCGAATCAAACGATCGGTTTCGGGCAGAATCGGTGAACGTACAAAGGGTGGCAAAGTTGGAATTACTGGTCCCTGTTTTGGTAATTGGGTCAATAATTTTTCCGCAATTTGTTTTGCCATTTTTACATCTAGGTCCCCTACTATATTAATAATGAGACGATCCTGCCGATAAAAATTACGATGAAATGTTTTTAGATCATCTGCACTAATCGACGTAATAGATTGCAGGCTCGGCGACTCTGCGAGTGGGTAGTTTCTAAATAACTCCTTACGAAAGCGTTTTTGTAGGACTACCTCGGGCTTAGTATCTCCTTCTGTGATTGCCGAGGAGATTCGTTGTTTCTCACGCGCAATAATCTGTGTATCAAAAACTGGACTAGCGATGGTGGCACTTAATAAATCAAGAACCGAATTTAATATATCAGGCTTACTCAGCGACCTAGCGCGTACGATGGTACGTTCACCACTTGCAGACGCGCTAATACTTGCCCCCAAATCAGCAATTGCATCAGCTTGCTGGGCTTCATTGAGGATACCTCCCTGCCATTGAATCCCTCGGGTTAATAAAGCGGCTGTCAAACCGGCTAGACCGCTTTTTTCTTTGGGGTCGTAACGACTACCAGCATCAATACTAATTTCAATATCAATCATTGGAATAGTAGTAGCCTGCACTAAATAGGCTTTACTACCATTACTTAATGCAATCTCTTGAATCGGTAATACGGCATATGCCTTACCTAATAAACTAGAAATGAATAGAATAAAAATAGGTAAACAAAATTTAATGCCACTCTGAACAATTTTGATCATATTGACTTAATGCCTCAAACTGTTTGGAAAAGGAAGGGGGGGCTTTGGATTGGCTGTTACTGTTCGAGCTTGTGGATCTAAAGTTACAACTGTTAAGGTATCGACAATAAAATACTGTTTAGCAACTGCTTTGACTTGCTCCGACTGAATTTGCTGAATACGCTCAATGATTCGATCCAAATTCTTCCACGAGACATGAGCAATTTCAGCGCTTCCAATTTCCATTGCTTGAGCAAAAATAGAATCACGTTTATAAATTTGAGAAGCCAAAAGTTGCGTTTTAATCCGTTTTAATTCAGCCTCAGTAATCCCATTCACAGCAATCTCTTGAATAGTTTGCCAGATGCCTTTTTCTAGATCAGAAACTGATTGGCCTTTAGCGGTGGTTGCACCAATCGTAAAAAGTTCAGGTCCGCGACTAATTGGATCGTAGCTAGCACTTGCACTATTTGCTAGTCGTTTGTTACGTACTAGCTCCCGATTTAAGCGGGAGTTATCGTGCCCACTTAGGGCCGCAGACAAAACTGCAAGCGCATAAGGGTCGGTTTCATCCATTTTCTTAGGATCTAACTTTGGCACTTTCCATGCCATCATGATTTGTGGACTATCGGCCGGAGCTTTCAGGTTTGCACGCTTCTCTCCCTTTTGCTCTGGCTCACTTTGTGGTTTTCGCTCTGGTAATTTTTTTGCAGCAATTGGGCCATAGTATTTTTCAACCAGGGCTTTTACCTCAAGTGGCTTAACATCCCCAACGACTACCACAATGGCATTATTTGGGGCATACCAATCGAGATACCACTGCCTTGCATCATTAGGTTTCATATTTTGTAAATCATTCATCCACCCAATAATGGGGTGACGATAGGGAGAACTTGTGAAGGCAGTTGCCATCATCAGCTCTCGCAGCAAACTATTTGGGTTATCGTCAGTCCGTAATCGTCTTTCTTCCATCACGACCTGGATTTCTTTAAGGAACTCATCATCAGAAAACTGTAAGTTAGCCATACGATCGGCTTCAAGGCGCACAACATCGGCAAGTTTTGATTTTTCAATCTGCTGAAAATAACCAGTGAAATCTTTCGCAGTAAATGCATTCTCTCGCCCACCGACCGCTGCGACCATTCTGGAAAAATCTCCTGACTTGACCTTTTTTGTCCCCTTAAACATCATGTGCTCTAGCACATGAGCAACCCCGGTTTTGCCATTTACCTCATCCATTGATCCAGCGCGATACCAAACCATATGAGCCACTGTTGGCGCCCGATGGTCCTCTTTCACAATTAAGCGTAACCCGTTTTTAAATTGATACTCATGTGTATCTGTTTTGTTTCCCCACGCTTTGAGGGGTAGGCATGCGCTGATGCCTATGCCAAACAGAATGAGTATTTTC
This sequence comes from Polynucleobacter sp. UBA962, assembly GCA_002292975.1. Classification (GTDB taxonomy): domain Bacteria; phylum Pseudomonadota; class Gammaproteobacteria; order Burkholderiales; family Burkholderiaceae; genus Polynucleobacter. The sequence continues at coordinate 2,588 of DBCI01000073.1, forward strand.
TGGGCAGTATTATAAATATGCTTAGGGATGTTAAGAGTGACTATCATCTCATTATTGACATGTTCTTGGACTTGTTAAGATCTACCTGAAGGATTGTATCGATAATGTTTGGTTTACGTAAAACACTTAGCTCCTTATTTGGTCTTCATCAAATTGATGAGACCTGGTTTGGTCACCTCGAAGAAACCCTATTAAAAGCTGATGTTGGAATTGCAACCACGGATACACTCATTTCCAGTCTTCGTAAAACTGCTAAAACACAATCCATCAACAATGCTGAGCAGTTAAAAGGTGTCTTGGTTCAAGAAATTACACATCTTTTAAGCCCGCTTGAAAGTCCTCAAAATCCACTTTTAACTCCCCAGTCTGGTCACAAACCTGAAGTCTGGTTAATCGTTGGGGTTAATGGGGCAGGTAAAACGACCTCTATCGGTAAGCTTTGTCGCCATTTTCAAGCCCAAGGTAAATCTGTTTTATTGGCTGCAGGAGACACTTTCAGAGCGGCGGCGCGCAATCAACTCAAAGAATGGGGTGAGCGCAACCACGTTCAAGTTCTAAGCCAAGAAAGTGGCGATGCAGCAGCAGTTGCGCACGATGCAATACATGCTGCAATTTCTCGCAAAAGCGATGTTCTATTTATCGATACTGCTGGGCGCTTAGCGACTCAGAGCAATTTGATGGAGGAGCTAAAAAAAGTAAAGCGCGTGATCTCCAAGGTAATCCCCGATGCCCCTCATCAGATTGTTCTCGTTTTAGATGGCAATACTGGCCAGAATGGTATTGCCCAAGTCCTAGCATTTAGGAACGCTATTGGTCTTCAAGGAATTATTGTCACCAAATTAGATGGCACTGCCAAAGGTGGCATCATTTGCGCGCTAAGTAAAGCCCTAGAGGCTCCAATGGAATCTGAGCCCAATCGCTCAAAAACCTTTGTCTATGCCCTAGGTATTGGGGAAGGTATCGCAGATCTTGAGCCATTTACGGCCCATGCATATGCCAAAGAGCTTATAGAATAGCCATATTAATCAATGAGTTATAATTTCATTAAGTGCTTAGCACTCTCATTATAAGAGTGCTAAAATTGATATATTGCAATCAATTTAATCCTTAAATCGATGACTTTGAATACGCCCTTAAAACTTACTAGCCAGAACGCTTCGGCAGGTATTACCGTGGCTATGCCTTTACCTGCGCTGGGTGTTGGCACTATTGATGCCTACTTAGCGCATATCAACCGCCTGCCCATGCTTACTGCTGCCCAAGAATTTACACTGGCGCAGGAGTATCGACGTACTGAAAATTTAGATTCGGCCCGCCAACTTGTCCTCTCTCATTTACGACTTGTAGCCTCCATTGCGCGTCAATACCTTGGCTACGGAATTCCTCACGCTGACCTCATTCAAGAGGGCAATATTGGTTTAATGAAAGCAGTGAAGCGCTATGACCCCAATCAAGGTGTCCGTTTAGTGTCTTATGCAATTCATTGGATCAAAGCAGAGATTCATGAGTACATCCTAAAAAACTGGCGCTTAGTGAAGGTTGCCACCACAAAAGCACAACGCAAACTCTTCTTTAATCTCAGAAGTAATAAGCTTTCTGCAAATGCCCTTACGGATGAAGAAATTGAGTCCCTTGCCAAGGCACTTGATGTTCGCGGTGCTGATGTCAAAGAAATGGAAATACGACTTGCCGGTGGCGATGTTTCTATTGATGGCGATGACCGAGATGATGACCAATTTGCACCCATTCACTGGCTTTCTGATGAACGCCATGAGCCTAGCGCTCAATTAGTGCAAAACGATCAATTTGCTTTACAAGGGCCTAAGCTATTGCAAGCCCTAAATACCTTAGATAAACGCAGTCGAGAGATTGTGCAATCGCGTTGGCTGAATATGGATGCAGATGGTCATGGTTGCAAAACATTGCAGGACCTTGCACAAGAATACGGCATCTCTGCTGAACGTGTTCGTCAAATTGAAGTGGCCGCATTTAAAAAATTACGGCTAGTACTTAAAGACGAAGAGTCTTTATTACACTAATTACTTGAGAAGTATTTTCAAGTCATGGGCAATAGGTTCTGCGCCTTGCCCATGTTTAATATAAAGTCTCAGGTTCCCGGCAGGATCAAATACATAACTTCCTGCAGTATGGTCAATCGTGTAATTTTTTGGATTACTACCCGGTACCTTGCTGTAATAAGCCTTAAAGTCTTTTGTAACCTTTACCAAGGCAGCTTCATCCGCTGGGCGCAAACCCAAAAAACGGGGATCAAATGCAGGCGGATACTGCGCCATCAACTCGGCTGTATCACGCTCTGGATCGACCGTAATAAAAATAACTTGTACGCGATCGGCTAATGGTCCTAATTCCCTCATAACTCCCTGCATCTCAATTAAGGTTGAAGGACAGACATCAGGGCAGTGCGTGTATCCAAAGAACAAAACAACGGCTTTGCTCTTATAGTCATTCAGTGTTTTTTCTTTACCTTGCGGATCTAACAATACGAAATTATTACCAAATGATTTACTGCCAGTAATGTCCACATTTTTAAAAGTGGGTTGTGAGCAAGCCCCCAATAAGGTCAGCATTGCCAATATGAAGAATTTTTTCATAATGGTTAGAGGTAGTGGTCAACCAAGATTGCAGCGAACAAGAGCGCTAAATAGCTAATGGAGTACTTAAAAGTCTTGCGCGCTAGCTGATCACTGTAGCTTCTATAAAGACAAATTGCATAGTACACAAAAATACTACTCAAGACAATTGCCGATACCAGATAAAAAATACCGCTCATACCATAGATATAGGGAAGGATAGAGGCGGCTAACAAAATTAAGGTGTAAAGTAAAATATTTAAGAGCGTAAATTTCTCGCCGTGTGTTACTGGCAGCATTGGTAGCCCTGCTTGTACATAATCCTCGCGGCGATATAAAGCTAGCGCCCAAAAATGCGGGGGAGTCCACACAAAAATAATCAGAACCAATAACCATGCTTCTGCAGAAAGTTGATTGGTCACAGCAACCCAGCCCAAGGCAGGGGGCATCGCTCCTGATAAGCCTCCGATCACAATGTTTTGTGGGGTTGCGGGCTTTAGAAGCCAGGTATAAATGACGGCATAACCCACGAATGTGGCAAAGGTAAGCCACATGGTTAGAGGATTGGTATACAACCACAAAGTCACCATACCCGCAGCACCCAGCACGCAAGAAAAAATAATGATTTGAATGGGCGTAATTTCTCCAGTTGCAGAAGGCCGCCACGCCGTGCGTCGCATTTTGGCATCGACAGCTTGCTCAATTAGGCAATTCACAGCAAATGCGGCACCTGCTAACAACCAGATTCCAATAGAGCCGCCAATAAGAATGGGCCATGGCACCATCCCTGGGGTTGCCAAAAACATGCCGATAATTGCACAAAAGACGGCTAGTTGTGTAACGCGCGGCTTTGTAAGCACCCAATATTGACGCCAACGTGGCATCGGCGGACGTTCAAACGACGAAGTACTCAAGATAGCCTCTGACTCGCAACATCACGACCCGAAAAGAAAGAACAGTCACTCCATGCACTCAATCGCACTAAACAAAATAGGAGGGCTGCTGCCCCACCGGTATGGAGAAGGGCGGCTACTAAAGGCCACTGGAATACAACGTTCGAGATACCCGTAATAATTTGCAAGGCAAGCAAAGCAAGAATAGCCTTGCCCCAAAAAGAGATACTTGCTTGACTGTGTCGAACCGCTTTGATTGCAAGCAAGAGCAATATAGTGGATGCAAAAATAGCACCAACACGATGTGTCCAGTGGATAGTTACCAAAGCTGTCATCGGAATCGCCTCGCCTGACTTTGCCATGCCAAGATCACGCCATAAATAAAATGCATTTTGCCAATCCATAGCGGGGTACCATGCGCCCATACAGGTTGGAAAATCAGGGCAAGCCAATACTGCGTAGTTTGTGCTAACCCACGCCCCCAAAAATATTTGAATAAGTAAAGCAATCGTAGCGAATGTAATCCATGTAATCGGTAATGATTTATCTTGAGCCTTTGAAGATATTGTTTTGCTATCGTTGCGCTGCGCAAACCATACCATGCTAGAAAATAAAATTAGGGCCAAGATCAAATGCATACTCACAATAATGGGTTGCAACTTCAAGGTTACCGTCCAAGCGCCAAATGCGCCCTGTAAGCACACCAAGACCAGCAGAAATAGACTGCCTTGCATGGCTAATTGACGTTGCGCCCCTATTTGCTTAAACGCTAAAACCACTTGGATGATGATCAACACGCCTACGCTCATCGCCAAATAACGATGAATCATTTCAACCCATGCTTTAAAAACGGTAACTGGTCCGGTGGGCATCGCAGCCTCAGCAGCACGAATCTCTTCCATCGCTCTCAATGGATTTGAGGTGCCATAGCAGCCCGGCCAATCTGGGCATCCCAGGCCTGAGTCACTCAATCGTGTAAATGCGCCAAATAAAATCAGATCAAAGGTCAAAAAGACAACCGCCCAATTCAGTTTCTGAAAAACATCCATGCCTTTTTTTCGAAGCAGGTAAAGCAGCGGTAGGCCAGCAAAAATAAATGCAATCCCAGCAAGCTCCAGAATCAATAGAGCCGATTCTGAAATCATATTTTTTCACCTTTACGATTTAACTTCAGCAAACGCTCTAAGTCCTTACGCATTCTGACAAAATCGTTTGACTCTGCTTTATCTGGAAACACCATCATCTTTTCACCACT
>DBCI01000109.1:0-3199 GCA_002292975.1 Polynucleobacter sp. UBA962
CCAAGGCGTACCCCTGCCTCATAACAAAGAGGGCCTGCAATCGCTCCTAAACCCGCTCCTAAAGCATATTTACCCTGCAACCAAGCCATCGATTCTTTAAGTGTGGTGGCAAATACCAGCCACAAAGCCCACATCCAAACTGGTGATATCGCTACCCAGGGCCAGGATGACTCAAAGCGAATCCATCCTAATTGAATCAATAGGGTATCAACGACTAAACCATAGATTAGAGCCTTGAGTAAAAATTTGTATTCAGATACCGCATTGGCGTGAAGCCAAAGATAAATACCAATACAAACTGCAGAAACACCAATCGCAATCGAAATCTGCTGATGCGCTGCCCCCAAGATGCACGCAAACCAAGCGGCTTGGAATAAAACAAAATTCCAGATCTTGCGCCAGACATCCCTTGAAATAGCCAAAGTCGCCAATGTAAGCCTTAACGCTTATAAAAAGCCAGGGTTACTTCACCCAGGTAAATTCCAAACTTACTCATCGCTGCCTTATTGAGCATGACCTTATCGTCCATCAAATACATCCAATCATTGAACTGAACATGATACGTTGTGCCATCTACGGGTAAGGCGAGTGTGTATCTCCAATTAAGAGCATTACCAGCCATCTCTCCAACAGCTTCGCCAATCACATCGCTTGCCGTTCCTGAATATCGTCCGGGCGAGAGCTCCGTTAAGGTCCAAATACGCTTTTGCTTAGTACCATCGGAGTAGGTAAAGTCTTCGTCTAGCACCCCAACCCGCTTACCATCTTTCATCTCCCACTTCGCTTTGATCACCACCTTAAAACGTTTCACCACCTCACCACTGCGGTTTGTAAAGATCCCGTAGGCATCGATATCGCCATTAAAGTAAGTGGCTAAATCGAGCTTTGGTAGCTCTTTGCTATACATCTGCACAGTTGGGCTCGAGCACGATGCCACACCTATCGCCACGAGTGATACAAGCAGGATATTTTTAAGACGATGGAAGAGATTCATGATGATTAATACCTAAGAGAAAAATTCGTTAATGGTTCGGGCAATTTGCTGCAATTAATGCGGGTGGACAACGGGTTGCAATCAGTGCTGTACGCAGTTTGGGAGCGCTAGTCCGTTCATCCAACCAAATTCCAAAAAATGCTTTCGCAAAGGTATCGCCAGGAACATCGCCGATGACCTTGCCATTGTGTAAGAACATAGTGCCTTTATCTGGAAGGTGAAGCCCTATTAAAGTATCGCCCGACGCAATATCTGGAAATATCTTTTCTAAGCTTTGCAACCATAGCGCACGTTGTTTCTCAGAAACACCTTGGCGACTCATCTCATGAATAGTGCGCTTGGCAAGATCATTTCCTTTAAACGAACGAATATATTGAATCTCTAAGGCAAAGCCATTTTGCCCCTTGGGGTCGGCCACATAATAGCGTGCATCGTAGACATCAAAACCCCAAAAAGTCAGACGCCCTTGACCCTGAAGCGTGGCGCTCTCCAAGTAGCCGTATACCGGTGACTTCCCTGCGGCAGGCGAATTCGCCCAGCCCATAGGACTTAAGCCAATCAGTAAAGACAACACGAGTGCGTGGCTTGATTTCATGCTCTTAGCATAGAGGAGTTTTGTGACGGGTGCACGAGAGTACTTCGCAAGCTCCAAAAGAGCATAAAAAAACCCGCTCCGAAGAGCGGGTTCTAGGTGATTTAGAAAACTAAATCAAGTAACGCTTAGTTTGCTTCCGTATTCATGGTATCGCCACGTAATATTGGGTAACGAACGTGATCAACCAAATCCTGAATATCTTTACGTGGGGCTGGGGTTACCAAGCTCACGAGAATGATGGCCGCAACACCGAGAGGCACACCAAAGATACCAGCCGAGATTGGCTGAATGCCATACCAGAGCTCAACGGGTGAGGTGACATTAAATACACCGCGCAACCATGGTTGAGTCATGACCATGTAGTACACGGTAATACCAAGACCTAGGATCATACCGACGCAAGCACCCGCCTTCGTTGCACGCTTCCAGAAAATACCCAGTACTAATGGGGGGAAGAATGCAGCCGCAGCAAATGAGAACGCAGCGCCCACGAGGAACAAGATATCAGCAGGCTTTTGCGCGGCCACGTAGGCAGCAGCAAGTGCCACGACCACTAACAAGATTTTTGAAACCAAAACACGACGTGAAGCTGGTGCATTTGGATCAATCATTTTGTAGTACAGGTCATGTGATAACGCATTTGCAATCGTCAAGAGCAAGCCGTCAGCAGTTGACAGAGCAGCAGCCATACCGCCTGCTGCCACCATGCCAGAGATCACGTATGGCAAGCCACCAATTTCTGGGGTTGCTAACACGATGATGTCACCACCAATGGTCATCTCAGCAAGTTGCAAAATACCGTCTTTATTGATGTCCACTACCGATAACAAGGTTGCGTCAACTTTCGCCCAAGCTGAAATCCAGGCCGGTAACTTATCAAATGGTGTTCCTACTAGGACCGTAAAGACCTCGTATTTCACCAAAACGGCAAGTGCTGGCGCTGTGAAGTACAGCAAGAAGATGAAGAACAAGGACCAAGTCACAGACTCACGCGCTTGTTTTACCGACGGAGTCGTGTAATAGCGCATCAAGATATGTGGCAAGGCAGCTGTACCCACCATCAAGCAGAAAATCAGGGCTAAGAAGTTACGACGCGATGTATCAAATGCTGTCCGTGCTTTTTCATCGCCCGCTGGGTCTCCCGCAAATTGCTGCGCATGGCGCGGCATATTGGCAAGTTGGTTAGAGCGATTGGTTGCACCGGTTCTTTGTGCTGTCCAGGCCTTCTTGGCAGCTTCCGCATCTTTTGGAACGGCAGCTAAGGCTTTTTCAGCAGCAGCAATTTCGTCTGCAGGAGCGTTAGCAGCTTTTAAGTCAGCCACTTTCTTATCAGCAGCCGCTTTATCCGCAGCTAATGCAGCAGGAACATCTTTTAACTTCTCCGAGAGTGCATCTGCACGCGCCTTAAAGATTGCGCGTACTTCCAACTCTTTGGGATCTTTGATCAATTCCGCCTCTTTAGCAGTCACTTTTTCAAGTTGCTGACCATAAATTAACTGAGGAACTGGGAAACTGGTTTGCTTAACCGATAGCCAAACCACAGGGATCATGTAAGCAATGATCAAGATGATGTACTGAGCAACCTGTGTCCAGGTCACCGCACGCATACC
>DBCI01000109.1:3293-13672 GCA_002292975.1 Polynucleobacter sp. UBA962
GCCAAACGGGTAGTAATTAAACCAACTCCGTAAATCTGTGCCACCACATACGTAAATGAGCACAAAATTGCTGCAAAGATTCCTAAGAAGCGCGGTAGATTACCGTCATAACGAGCGCCCAAAAAGTCAGGTACTGTAAATTGGCCAAACTTCCGCAGATAGGGAGCCAGGAATAAAGCCACTAAGCAATATCCGCCAGTCCAACCCATGATGAAGGCAAGACCGCCGTAACCGGTGAGGTACAAGGTACCTGCCATACCGATAAAGGAGGCTGCAGACATCCAGTCTGCACCCGTTGCCATACCGTTATAAACGGCAGGAACGCGTCGGCCCGCTACGTAATATTCCGCAGCATCATTGGTACGGCTCATCACGCCGATACCGGCGTAGAGTAATACAGTTGCGCCTAAGAATACATAACCAATCATGGCACGGCCCATGCCCATTTGCTCGAGGATCGCAAGGACCACTACGAACAAAATGAATCCGCCGGTATACCAACCGTAGACTTTGTTTAGTTGTTTTTTAAAGGCTGCGTTGCTACTGCCGCCGCCAAAGACGCTTCCGTCATTAGGTGTCATTCCAGCCATGATTAATCTTCCTCCACTTCGGCACAGTCATATTCTTTGTCAAGATTATTCATGTAATGAGCGTAATAAGCGATGATGAGCACATAAACTACTAATGCCCCTTGTGCACCGACCCAAAAACTAAATGGCCAGCCAAAGAAATTAAAGTTTAATTCTCGTGCGTTGTAGCCAACAACAAAGGTCACGATAAACCAAATGCCTAACAGCAATGCCGTTATGCGTAGGTTCTTAGACCAATATTGTTTATGCGATTCTGTTAATTGCATAACAGTTTCTCCTTAAGTTATAAAAAAACGACTGCAAACTTCGAACTTCTACTTCATTGTGCTAAACAGTCAGACCAGTCTCCCGTTCCAACTGTTTTGCAAATTTGGGCTCAAAATCCTTTAAATGCCTTATGATTTTTACTGCTTCTTCGGGTTCTTGGCGATCCACATAAACCCTTGCTAATTGGTACCAACCATAGGGACTCATCGGTTGTAATTGGGTGTTTTTCTTCAAGACCTTGATGGCTTCGTCAAAACGGCGCTGCTGAATTAGGGTTAGCCCTAGTCCATACCAGGCTAAATCCATCTTTTCATCGAGATTTAAGGCCTTCCGAAAACTATACTCAGCATCTTCAACTTGACCAATTTCTTCTTGTAAAAAACCAAGGTTGTACCAAGAATAGGCTGGCGCATCGGAGCGTTGCACCACAATCTTATAGAGCGAAATTGCACCGGCCTTATCCCCTGCTTGGGTTTTTAAGTAAGCCAGGCTAGAAAGTACATAAGGATCATTCGGATACTCCTGCAACATCTCTTCAAACACCTCTGTTGCCCGTTTCTTTAGCCCAAGCACAATGAGGGACGAGGCCCAGTATTTAAAAAGATACCAGCGAAGATCACGTTTTACTGACATAGCTCAACCCCTATCGATACACAATGCTCTATCTTGGTAAGGGTTACCGTAATATATAAAACGGCCACGATACAAAACGCCACAAATGGAATTTGATGATCTGCAATTTGCTTCGGAGAAATAAAGCGGGCCGTTGCAGTCCAGGGTTTGTTTACGATTTGGAATAACTGATAAAACAAATTAGTCTCACGCTTTTGCCCAGATAGAACAAACAACAGGCCCTGACCGATTAAAGCTAGGCCGCCTATATAAAGAATTAACTGGGCAATATTTAAGAATAAAAGCACTCGAAAGCCTTTTGCTAATTGAAAAAAAGCCAATGGGCATTATGGTTGTGGACCGAATACACCCAAATCGGTGATTTCCCTTAGTTTTAACTTAAATCTTAGTGTTTACCCTTAAATAGTGGCAGATATTTACCCCCTTGGAATCCAGGCGCCCTGTTTTGCTAAGTTTTTTAGCTCCTGAAAGCTTCTAGCCTCTTTTTTAATACCGCCCCAAAGACACAAGAGTAATTCACAGGTGGCTAAAGTATCGCTTGCTGCTTGATGTCTAACGGCGCATTCCAAGCCAAAGAAATGAAGCCAATCATCCAGTGCTTTGGCCTTTGGATGTCCACCCGTGATGGCTGCTAGCGGTTCGATATCAATCCACTCATTTTTTAATGGGGCTAAACCGTAGTATTGATAAGCGCGATTGATCATGCCCATATCAAATGGCGCATGAAAAGCCAATAGGGGTGCATCACCCACCCATTTTCGAAATTGCTCCAACGCCTCATTCGCAGGACTACCACTCTCTTGTGCTCCAACACCAATATGGTGAATTAATATATTGTCCCGATCAGAGGCGAGGTCTTGTTTGATCACTGCTTCATAACTATCTCCTAGAACGATGGCGGGTTTGGTAAATCCCGGCCCGACTTGAATGGCAATCGCTGCGATCGCCAGCAAGCGATCACTGGCAGGATCTAAGCCAGTGGTCTCAACATCCAACACAATCCACCGTAAAGGCTCGTCCTGTGATTGATCTGAACGAATGCTCTTTAAAAACTTAGCGAACATAATCGAGCTCTAAGTGCTGTTGTAAATTACGCACCTTTGATAAAGACTCTCGCAAAATTGTTTTATCAACCGAGTTGAGTTGCTCCACATCAATCGCGTTGGGATTACCGCCAAGCGCAAGTCCATCGATTTGAGCGGCTAGTCGCAGCGTTTGCAAGTACTCAAATGAAGCAATCCACCCCATGCTATCCGCTTCACTGACCTTGAGGGCGCGACCTACTGCCGCAAGACGTTCACGGGTGTTTACTGCAGCAATCCCATTTGCCAAGGAATAAATACGAGCCGCATCCACCACAATAGCTGTGCCTTGCATTTTGATATCAATGATTTTCTTACCATCAAACTCTTTGGTTTCCAAACTACCGAACCAATTAAATGGTACTTTCCAGGCGAGTGAGTTTTCTGTAAGCAACTTAATAAAGCGCGGTGTTGCTTGAGCATGCTTGACCACATAATCGCGCAAAGGGTTTAGCAGAGACTCGTTTCCAGCCAGTGCTCTGAAGTCAAAAAAGATACTGGCTTTTAGTAAGTCCTCGGGATTGCCCTGCTCAATCCAGCGCTCAAACCGCTGTAACCATTCAGTTTGACTAAGGCATAACTCAGGATTATTGGCCATGATATGGCCCTTACATAAGGGGTAACCGCATTGATCCAAGGCGTGGTTGACCTCATTCGCAAAAGCAAGATAGCGTTCTTTATTCACCAATTCGCTATCCATCAAAATGAGGGCGTTATCTTGATCGGTCGCAATGGTTTGCTCACTGCGTCCTTCGGAGCCCAAGGAAATCCAAGCAAAGCGTCCTAAATCAAGATCATACTTTTTAGTAAAGAGTGAAATGAGTTGTGCTGTCAAGACATCATTGAGATGGCTAATTAAGGCAGTTAGTTGTCTTGCCTGTACACCCTGACCCAATAAATTACGTGCAAATTTACGAATATTATTCGCGCACCCCTTAAGGCTTTCAACATCATCGGCAGCACGAATAGCGCTACTAATATTATTCAGTGAGAGTCGCTGCAGGGAAAATAAATCGCGCTCGGAAATAATCCCGACAATTTCCTTGTCTCGTAGAATCGGTAAATGACGAATGTGATGGCGCGACATCATGAGGCCCGCCATCTCCGCAGTGTCGTCAACCTGAACAGTTTTAACCTCCGTTGACATTACTGCAGCGATGGGGGTATCCAAAGGTGTCTGCGCCAAAGTCACGCGGCTTAAGACATCGTAGCGTGTCAAAATTCCCTGAATAATGCCTACTTCATCCACCACCAATACAGACCCTACCTGCTTCTCATGAATCAATTGCAAGGCATCTTTTAGTGGTGTATTGGGCAATACTGAGATTGGCTTTTTAAGTGTCAGATCACCCAATGGACTCTCAAGGGACTGCTCGGTCAGGGCTTGTGAAGCGAAGTTATTGCGCAGTGCTGTTCGTGACTCTTCTAATAGTTTGAGAATTCGATTATTTAAAAAATCACTAAACGGCTTCGATTGCTTCGCGAGCTCGTGCATGCGCTCAACGGGAATAGCCAAACAAAAACAATCTTCGACTGCGACGTATTTGGAGGTGACTGGTCTACCTGCATAGCAGGCACTGACAGAAAACAGCTCGCCTGCTGCTAACTCAAAGCCCATCTCTTCAAAACCGGGGATTAACCGTCGCCCTGAAACCCGACCCTGACGAATCAAATACAAATCCTTAGGTACCCCATCTGCAGGGGATAGGATGGTCTCATTTGGGGCAAAGTAGGCCTCAATCGAATGACGCAGAAAATAATCTACGTCCGCGATGGCCATTTTAGAGAATGGCAAAACCCGCATTAATTGCTGACGTAGATTTTGCACAAGACTGTGCGAGATCGGGTTAGTTTTGACTAAATCTGCAGATCTCATTATGGATATTGCCTTTGCTGAGATTGATATGCTGATGTATTCATTATGAACACTATGGGCTTGCTTATCAATACAATAGGGAATAATGCGTGATTCACCTAGATTTTTAGTCAACTAATCATTTATTGGAAATCCTTATGTCGCCAACCCTGATCAATATTGTCAGTACTACCATTTTTACCTTGGCGGTGATTCATACCTTCTCGACTAAATTTTTTGAACACTTAGCGCACAAACACCCCAACCATGCCGGTGTTTGGCATCTTTTGGGAGAGGTGGAGGCAGTCTTTGGTTTTTGGGCAATGGTCTTGGTTGCCTTCTTCTTTTTCTATAGCGGCAATCAGGCCACGATTCAATATCTTGAGAGCCTAAATTTCACAGAACCGCTTTTTGTCTTTGTCATCATGGTGATTGCTGCCAGCAAGCCCGTTCTAGAGTTTTGTTTGTTTTTAGTGACTCGGGTTGCTGCCCTGCTTCCCGTGAAGAAATCAGTGTCATTCTTTTGGGTCACATTAACTCTCGTGCCTCTCTTGGGATCTTTTATTACTGAGCCTGCGGCAATGACCGTTGCTGCACTACTCTTGCGCGATCATTACTTTTCTAAGAAGATCTCGCCAAAATTAATGTATGCAGCTTTAGGCGTCTTATTTGTGAACGTATCGATTGGTGGCACGTTGACCCCCTATGCAGCACCTCCCATTCTGATGGTTGCGGCCAAGTGGAACTGGGATATTGTCTTTATGTTGCATGAGTTTGGCTGGCGTTCTTCTCTGGCTGTAGTTGTTAACGCTACCATTCTGGCTTTATTATTTTTTAAAGAACTCGAACAGGTAGAAACCAACCCTAGTGACAAGCGTATTGACCGTATACCAGTCGGGGTTGTTTTGATCCATCTGCTCTTTTTATTGGGTGTCGTCGTGTTTGTCCATCACTCGGTCATTTTTATGGGGCTCTTTTTATTCTTCATTGGCTACACCACCGCCTATGCGCGCTACCAAAATAAATTAATCTTCCGTGAGAGCTTAATGGTGGCTTTCTTTTTAGCTGGTTTAGTGGTCCTTGGCGGTCAACAGAAGTGGTGGTTACAGCCCTTACTGGCTAATCTAGATGCCGATACGGTGTACTACGGGGCAACTGCTTTAACAGCGATTACCGATAATGCGGCGCTAACCTATTTGGGCTCGCTGGTTGAGGGTCTCTCTGATGAATTTAAATACGCCTTGGTTGCTGGAGCAGTGACGGGTGGTGGCTTAACAGTTATTGCTAACGCGCCCAATCCAGCGGGTTACTCAATTTTGCGAGGTAACTTTGAAGATGGGGCAATTAGCGCGCTATATCTATTTATTGCTGCACTACCTCCAACACTAGTCGCTATCATTGCATTCCGCTTCATTTGATCAATGCCATATCGACTAATTGCCTTTGACGCCTATGGAACGCTCTTTGATGTGTATTCCATTGGCGCATTAGCGGAGAAGCTCTTTCCGGGTGAAGGTAAAGCTTTATCTGTGTTGTGGCGCGATAAGCAACTTGAGTACACACGCCTGATTTCTTTGAGTGACCCGCACAATCCTAGTGGGAGCAAACACTATCAATCTTTTTGGGATATCACAATTGCCGCCTTGCACTATTCTTGTAAACAGCTAGGACTCCATCTGTCCCAAGACGATGAGGCTCAATTGCTGGGGCAATATGCCAAGCTTGATCCATTCCCTGAGTCTGCAGACGCCCTGAGGGCTATTCATGCTAGTGACCTAAAGACCTGCATCCTATCCAATGGCAATCCAGAGATGCTTACTTGGGCAATTGACCATAGCCAATTAGGAAATGATTTAGATGCAGTAATCTCGGTTGATGAAGCACACCAGTTCAAAATTACACCGACCAGTTATCAGTTGGTGTTAAATCATTTTCCGATTGCTAAACAGGAAGTATTATTTGTTTCGTGCAATGCTTGGGACATCATTGGCGCTAATTGGTTTGGCTTTAATACCTTTTGGGTGAATCGATATCAACTGCCATTTGAGGAGATTGGTTTAGCACCAACCCAAGTTGGCAAAAACCTTAACGATCTAAGAATCTTTCTAAAAGCTTAAGTAAAAATCATAGCCCCGATTTCATACAGTATGTACGCGATGCCAGCAGCTAATATGGCATAGACCACTGTACTAACAAAGGTTCTTCCCAAAAAACCGATTCGCTCAAGTAAAAAAGATAAAAAGGGTTCTGGGTCAGCTTCCTTTCTCCAGCCCAAAAAAGCGACGATGGCTTGATAAAGATTAAACACCAACCAAAGGGCTAGAGCGGTGTTAATGAGCAGAATGACGTATTGCATGCCTTAATTCTAGAGCTTTTTCTCTTTACGGCGAATGTCATTACAATTCCTCAAACACTTAGAAAGCATATCTTGGATTTCGCTTACCTCATCGATTTATTTCTTAATCTAGATAAAAATTTAGCGCTGATTGCTAATGAATGGGGTACGTGGATCTACGTTTTACTCTTTGCCATTATTTTTATTGAAACGGGCTTGGTGGTCATGCCCTTTTTGCCAGGTGACTCCCTACTGTTTGTAGCGGGCGCACTTACAGCAGTTGGTGAACTGAATTTACCCCTCTTAATGTTCCTCTTAACGAGTGCAGCGATTCTTGGGGATGCGGTCAACTATTCCGTTGGGCGCTATGTCGGTAATAAAGTTTTTTCTTGGGAAAACTCGCGTTGGTTTAATAAAAAGGCGTTTGACCAAGCTCACGCCTTCTATGAGAAACATGGTCCAATTACCATTGTGATTGGGCGCTTTCTTCCTTTTATTCGCACCTTTGCGCCCTTTGTTGCTGGTGTTGCCCAAATGCGCTACCCAGTCTTTGTTTTCTACAACATCATTGGCGGCATCATTTGGGTTTGCAGCCTAACTGCCTTAGGCTACATGATTGGTGATCATCCTTGGGTTAAAAGTAATTTTTCTTTAGTCGCGCTAGCAATGATCATCATTCCGGGTCTTCCCGCGCTATGGATTTTCTTAAAAGAATTACTGGCGCGGTTTCGCAAGTAAGCCCCACACCTATCATATGAACACTATTGATCACCAAAACAAACCGATTGTCATGATTGGCAGCGGCCTAGCAGCCTATACCCTCATCCGGGAATACCGCAAACTGAATACCGAACAGGCAATTACTGTCGTGACTCAAGAGAGCGGGGATTTTTATTCAAAGCCTATGCTATCCACTGCTTTTGCTTCTAAAAAAGATGTTCAGCAACTAATCTCCACAAGCGCAGCAAAGATGATGGAGCAACTCAATATCCAGATTCATTCTTATAGCAATGTGTCTGCGATTGATCCTAGTAATCACTCTCTTTTGTTGCAGAGTCCTGATAATAAAGAACATGTCTTACAGTATTCAAAGTTGGTCTTGGCCTTAGGTGCTGATCAAATACGCTTAGATATTGCTGGCGATGCGACTGATCAGATGTTAACGGTCAATGACCTTCAGGATTACGCCGACTTTAGAGAGCGTATTACCAATATAAAAAGTGTTCTTATTCTTGGGGCTGGCTTAATCGGCTGCGAGTTTGCGAATGATCTCAGTCTGGGGGGATACCATGTGGAGGTAGTCGACTTAGCCGATCAAGTTCTAGGGCGCCTACTACCAAAAGAGATTGCTATTGAGCTCCAATCAAAGCTATCTGATTTAGGTGTGGTGTGGCATCTTGGTACTAGTGCAAAGACGTTTTCAAGAGCAGGAGATGGATTTGAAATCGGCCTTGCTAATGGGGATGTTTTACATGCAGATTGTGTACTTTCTGCAATTGGTTTGCGCCCCTGTACCAACTTAGCCAAACTTGCTAATATCAAGACCAATCGTGGCATTGTGGTTAATCGTCAATTGGAAACAAGCATCCAAGGAATTTATAGTCTCGGCGATTGCGCAGAAGTAGAAGGCCATGTCTTGCCTTACGTGATGCCCATTATGCAGGCTGCGCGTACGCTGGCAAGTATTTTGGCTGGTCACGATAGTGTCCTGACCTACCCCGCTATGCCAGTGATGATTAAGACTCCAGCTTTACCTCTGGTGGTATCTCCGCCTGCATCTGGTAGCGAGGGCTCATGGACGATTAAATCCGTAGAGAATGGCATTGAGGGTTTGTTTTATGGCCCTCAATCGCAATTACTGGGTTTTGCGTTAGCAGGTTCAGCAACTGCGCAACGCGCCTCCCTAACCAAACTATTGCCCAATATTTTGGGCGAGTAAGCTTAAGTAATTAGCAACGTACTGAGGAGACCAATCAATGCGCATGATCTTATATCTGATGGTGGCTTTAATACCCATTGCAATCGTGTACTCGCGCTTTTTAGATGGCAGCAAACTCAAGGATTTTTTTCTAGCTGTGTCCTATCTCAGTGTTATGGCGTGGGCACTGTTTTTTGCTCTCATGCTAGAAATGTTCCTGCGTATTCCGCTGAAATACTCAGTAGCAATATTAGCGATCGTTTTGGCGTATGTGCACTATAGAACCATTACATACCTTCATAAAAAACGAGAGCAAAATTAGGTATTATTTGATTTAGGTTCGTCTGTGGTTTTGTTTTGCATCGCCTCATCTTGTGGCCGGTTGAGATCCAAGGGCACATATGCCATCTTCTCACCATCCCATTTTTGGCCACACCAACATTCTCCTGCATCACTAATGATGCAAACACCTGAACCGCAGCAACGACTATCGGGTTTTTTCATCGTTCGTCCTTATTGTGCTTCTTCCTCAATAATTTCCCACGTGCTATCGCCTAATTTACGAACCGCCTGACAGAAAGACCACCCCAAAGGAATCCCGCAACTCCACTCCTGTGGCGAATTTTGTACCAGCCGATATTTACCAATTGCTTCATCCTGGTACAGATAGTATTTTTTTCCATACACAGGATTAAACGTAAATTTTGCAGCATGGACCATTTCAGTTGCATCTAAACGCGCTTGTAATGCTTTTGCTTGGCGCATGAGTACGGCAGCTTGCTCCATAATGCGATCGTATTCTTGATTGGCATGCGCCCTCGCAATATTGATTGCCTTATCCTTTTCTTCCTTGATAGGCACTGGTGCAAATTTAGGAGCGCCGACCTCCATCGGATACTCAATAGCATTATGTCTGTCGGGGTCTTTATCTTCGATTCGCATGATTTTGTTGGGGCTTAGATCTGTAAATTCTAGTGCTTAATGCCAAAAATCACAGGGCACCCTTGAATCCTAAGGGCTTTCTACTTGATTACCTAGATCGTTCATCTAAGGGTTTTTAATTACTGATAAATCTGTATAGCCATCCTGACGGGGCCACTCTCTAATGGAGTTTGATTTATTTCCTTTGAATTTCAAGCCCCGCAAGGGGCTTCTTTTTTGCCTACTTCTCGACAAAGGCTCTTTCAAAGACATAGTCGCCTAACTCTCCGGAGGAGGGTGAGACCTTAAAGCCTCGTTCATCTAAAAGCGCGCAGGTCTCCTTAAGCATTGCGGGGCTGCCACAGATCATGGCACGATCGACTGCGGGATCTAAGGGTGGCAACCCAATATCAGTAAAGAGCTTGCCTGACTCAATTGCAGTGGTAAGTCGACCAGTATGCGAATAAGCCTCACGAGTAACAGTCGGGTAATAAATTAACTTCTCTCGCACAAGCTCACCCAAGAACTCATCCTGGGGTAACTCCTTCGTTAAATACTCTTGATAGGCAAGTTCATTGACTACTCGAACACCATGAATGAGAACAATCTTCTCAAAGCGCTCATACGTATCTGGGTCGCGAATGATGCTCAAAAATGGAGCTAATCCTGTTCCTGTACTAAATAGATATAAATGTTTTCCAGGATTAAGGTCATCGATCACTAAGGTGCCTACGGATTTCTCGCTCACCAAGATAGAGTCGCCTACCTGAATATGTTG
>DBCI01000109.1:13774-18045 GCA_002292975.1 Polynucleobacter sp. UBA962
CCATCCAACTCTAGACCAATCATTAAGAAATGGCCATTCCGAAAACGTAAACTCTGATTTCGGGTTGTTGTAAAACTAAAGAGGCTTTCGTTCCAATGCTTGACTGTCAGTACGCGCTCGGTTTGATAGGTTGCCATAGTCTATGCAGATCTTTGAATATACTTAGATGATCGTATCGATTGTAATGAATGTGCTTAGAGACTTGGGTAATCGGTATAGCCCTTCTCATTACCACCATAAAATGATGCGCGGTTGTATGGGTTGAGAGCAGCATTTAACTTAAATCGCTGTGGTAAATCTGGATTAGAAATAAAGAGTCTTCCAAATGCGATGGCATCAGCCTCCCCCTCGGTAATTGCTTTTTCTGCGCCCGCTTGGTCAAAGCCACCTGCCAAGACTACCTTGCCAGCAAATAATGGACGGAATAACCGACCGGTTCGTGGAGCATCCGCATGCAATTGATCACTACCTCCAGCTGTTGTAGCGCGGGGTTCAATCAAATGCAAATAAGAAAGATTTAAAGGATTTAAGGCATTAATCAAATACGAGAATAGTTTTTGGGGATCGGAGTCGGCAATGTCATTAAAACTTCCATAGGGTGACAGACGAATTCCCACCCGACCACTGCCCCAGATGGGGATAATATCTTGAAGGATCTCTAAAACTAATTTGCAACGATTCTCAATCGAACCACCGTATTCATCTGAACGCTGATTGGTACGATCTTGTAAGAATTGATCTAATAAATAGCCATTGGCGGCATGTAGCTCAACGCCATCAAAGCCTGCTAGCTTGGCCTGTTTTGCTGCATGCACATACTCGGCACGCAATTGCTTAATCTCATCCACACCCAATGCCCGCGGTGTTTCATATTCTGCCAGAGCCCACGTTGCGGTATAGACCTCACCAGCAGGCTTAATCGCCGAGGGTGAAACGGGTAGGCCATCATTGGGATGTAGGGATGAGTGCGATATACGCCCCACATGCCATAACTGCAAAAAGATCTTACCGCCTTTAGCATGAACAGCATCCGTAATTTTGCGCCACGCATCCACTTGAGGGTCGCTATATATTCCTGGGGTTGCTGGGTAGCCCTTACCTAACTCGGAGATTTGCGTTGCCTCACTGATAATCAGACCCGCTGAGGAACGTTGTGCATAGTACTCAATCGCCAAGGGGCTAGGTACCCCCTCGTTATCTGCCCGCATACGCGTCAGTGGCGCCATTAAAATTCGGTTCTCTAAAGAGACTGCGCCTAATGTAACGGGTGTCAATAAATTCATTTCGAACCTTTATGAAGATCAATGTAAAGTGGAGATTTTATAGACTATCCATATAATTTTCTGATGAGCACTTCACCCAAATTTCAAGCCGGCGATCGACTTCAACATCTCAAAAGTGGTGGGTTTTACCGAATTCTCTGTCTTGCCAAGATCGAAGCGAGCTTAGAGGAAGCCTATGTGTATGAGGCACTCATCAATGGTAGCTATTGGATTCGTCCACAAAAAGAGATGGAAGATGGGCGTTTTATTAAAGTTGCCTAACCCTAATCATGTTCTTAAACGATCAAGACTTCGAAAGTAGCGCTGATTTAACGGTACTTCAGGAAAAACTTGATCAAATCCAAGGATTTACAGCTTCTCTTTTTTTAGACATTAGTCAGCAAGAACGCGAAAGCTATCTGACTTTTAAAGATCGTTTTGAAGCATTAAAAACTGCCCTCTTTTTAAATTCTGATCAGATTCTTGTGAGAACCAACCATGCGGTGAATCACTCAGAGCGCCAAGCAATCAAAGAAGCACAAATTAATCTGATGTTTGCTTGGGAACAATTTGGGCTTACTGAAGATATGTATTTGAAGATCTATCAATGCCAACGCAATCAACGCAGTGATAATCACCAACGCAAAGAACGAGCAATCCTATTAAGCGAGATCTTGCGTATTCAGACAGATTTATTGTTATTGTTTAAGATACGGCAAGGCTAATAGTGTGTTTGGAACTACTCAGAGAGCTCTAAAAAATGGTACAGTAGGTTTTTCTCTTCCTGCGCGCTTATGCCAAAATATTTAGTTCTACTTTCGACTTTTACAATCCTTTGGGGGGCAAGCTCACAGAGCGATGCACAACCCTATAACGCCCCGCAGGATAATAATATTAAAGCTTCGGTCAGTGTTATTGGTTTTAACCAGCTAAATACGAATCTAAACACTGGCGGCAGCTTTGGCTGGGCATGGGCAAGCGCATCTGTCAGTTTGATTAAACCAGTTTCTTCTGCAACAACAGTTGGGGCATCTGTTCGCTATGACAGTCAATTTTGGAACTGGTCCAATATGGAAAGTTATAACAATGGGGGTAAGAGCCCGTGGTCTACCATTAACACTCCGGCGCTAAGCCTGATTTATTCACACAAACTTGATTCCGATTGGAAGCTCAATTTAGTACCAACCCTTGAGTCTGCGGCAGAGCAAGGTGCCAATCTTAACGACTCATTAACGTACGGTACGATTCTTAGTGCTTCAAAACAACTTTCTCCCACTTTAAATTTAGGTCTAGGCACAGGAATCTTTCGTCAAATTGATGCGTATCGCGTCTTTCCATATTTAGTGATCGATTGGAAAATCTCTGACCGCTGGAATCTAAACAATCCATTTCCAGGAGGTCCTACAGGTGGGGCTGGACTTGAGTTGACCTATGCTGTAACCACTAACTTTAAAGTCTCAGGGGGCGCTGCCTACCGTAGTTATCGTTTCCGTTTAAACAACTCAGGCCCATATGCAGGCGGTGTTGGACAAAACAGATTCATACCCGTGTTTGCTAAATTCTCCTACGCGTTTGATAGAACAACGATCTTAGATCTCTATACGATCGCTAATGTGGGGGGAAGCATTACAGCCACGAATATTAATGGCAATACAGCTTTGAGCACGAATTACAAAACTGCGCCTGCTATAGCCCTCAACCTCATTAAGCGCTTCTAGCGTCTACTAGAAAAGTTGTTATATGAATAAGCAATCACCAATCAACATTAGCAATACGCTAATCGTTCTATCTTGAACTATGACGTGCCTAATTGTATTTCACTTGATGGATTTGAATTGTGAATGCCCTGATTGCTTAATATTCATACCACTTTAAGCAATCACTCATAGTGGTAAAGCCCAATGTAACGGGTAAGCAGAACTTCTTTGTATTTTATGTTTTCTTTAGTAAGAATCTTGGGATATGACTATCAAGGGGTTCTGGATCAGTACCCTTTGACATAAATGTTGATTCTTGGCCTAGCGTATTAACATCCACGTTTAATGCGTTCGCATACACATTAGAGTAACTCATCATCTTTTGAAGATCTTTCTCAAACGCAAACAAATTGCCATTTTCGATATGAACCAATTGGGTAACCGTTAAGCCACATCGCTTAGATAAATGGCTTAGGTTTGCGCACTGGGCTTCTCGCGAACTTCTTAATAACTTACCGACTTGCTTAGCAGATCGAATATCAACGGGTGACATAGGGCACCAAATTAGTGAATAATGTTGAATCTTCGGCCTTCATTACTCCAATGTCTATGCGCTATTAGTCTAATAGGGCAACTACTAATGTTTGGTCCTATTGCTATTAGATTCTAGCCTAGGTAATCCTAAATAGTGAGCAACGATATCTTATGAAGATAAAGCTAACTACTTCTTTCTGAGAAATGGTGGAATAAAACTAAATTTTTGTTGGGCTTGACTTTCAGGAGTTGGCTTGGCTTGTTCTTTTGATAGAGAGGCTGAACGTGTAATTACCGGCTGATTGGGTCTGGTTGAATTTACTGGCATTTGGTTTTGCAATTCTGCAGTAACTGATACTTTTCGATTTTTTAATTCAGTGATTTTTTCATAAACAAAATAACCAAACTCTTTAATATTTTCAGAAATGATGCCATTGTCAACACGAAACCAGAAATCATTGAGTACTTCATTATTAATTTGAGAAATCCGATATATCGGTGGGCAAATAGAATAATTTTCTAAAATTTCCAATCCAGAAAATTTTATTTCCTTTAGTTGATTGCGATCTACCCTACTTGGAGCCACTAAGATCATTTGATTTTTATGGCGTAATCTCTGCATCTGCCGTTGCACGTATTCAAGAATAAATATCTCGGTGCTTGCTATTTCTACTTTACTGTTTGAACTTGGCACAATGAGTATGTCAAACTCGTGCATGAATTCATAGGGCAATCCAAATGTCCAAGTGAGATCGGCAATTGTGATGTCTGCATGGGC
>DBCI01000125.1:0-868 GCA_002292975.1 Polynucleobacter sp. UBA962
CGGACTGAACTAATTTGCGTATTAATTTGCGTCAATGCCTTATTCGCATCATAGTTAAGCCGCAAGGTTGCTGTAATAGTTGAAACTCCACTGATACTTATTGACGATAAGTAATCAATGCCCTGTGCTTGGGCAATAGCCCCTTCTAAGGGTTGAGTAATAAAACCGGCGATGGTTTCTGGGTCAGCACCAAAGTATGCGGTTGTAATGGTTACAACCGCATTTTGGGTTTGGGGATATTGATTAACCGGTAAAGAGCCAACGGCTTTTAGGCCTAGTAATAGAATTAATAGACTAACAACGATTGACAATACTGGGCGACGAATAAAAATATCCGTCCATTGGTGCCGCGTAAAGTCCTGACTCATTGCTCTTGTGGTTTAGGATTTGGTGAGTTAGCCGGCAAGACACTATTATTAATAATAAGTGGCGTGCCGTTCTTTAACTTGAGTTGGCCACTAGTAATGACAGTCATCCCTGGCTCTAAGCCTTTGATAATGGCGACTTGATCCCCCCGAGTTAGCCCCGGTGTCACAAAAATCTGTTGCGCTTCCATGATCGGCTCACCTTTTTTATTGATCCGATCTGTCTTCTTGGCAATAAACACTGTGCTGCCGTATGGGTTGTAGGTCACAGCGGTTTGTGGCAGGGTTAGAAGCTGAAGTTTTTCGCCCAGATTAATGTTCACATTAGCAAACATCCCCGGTAATAATTTTTTATCTGGATTGCTAATCTGCGCCTCAATCTGAATATTACGTGTATTAAGTTCTACCTTTGGGCTAACTGCAGTAACTTTTCCTTTAAAGATTGCATCCTTGAATGCGTCTGTCTGTAACTCAATCGTTTGTCCAGCCTGAATAGTTCCAGC
>DBCI01000125.1:885-3463 GCA_002292975.1 Polynucleobacter sp. UBA962
GAGCTTTGTGGCAAGGTGAAATCTACAAAAATTGGATCAATTGTTTGTAAGGTAAGCAGCTTATCCCCAGGATTAACATAATGACCTGGATTAATCGTCACAATGCCAACACGACCACTAAATGGAGCCTTCAAATTCTTTTTAGCCACTAATGCGATTTGTTGCTCCACTTGTGCACGCTTTGCTTTCATATCTGCGGTACTGGTGTCATACACATTTTTACTAATCGCCTGAATTGCAAGCTGAGCCTTGTCTCGCTCATTAATGACTTTGGCAAGATCGGCCATCGCCTTCATTGCCTCTAGCTGTGCAAGGTCGGCCGTATCATTTAATTTGATGAGAAGATCGCCTTCCTTAACATCTAGGCCCGATTTGATTGGTACATTTAATACCAAACCACCAATTTCAGTACTTAAGTCAACCCCCCGAAATGCACGTACATTACCAACACTTGTCATTTTCGGTTGCCACTCTTGTTTTTCAATGGCCATAGTGCTCACTGTTGCCGGGGGTAAACCCATACCGGCCATAAAGTGATTAAACAGAAGGGTTTTTAATTGATTAAAGGCCACGATCAGGCCAAGGAGCATAAACACCGCTATCAGCATCACAATCATGCGGCGCTTTAAGGGTGGCATCTGCATGAGAGCAGCGTATGCTTTAGTTTTTCTAAAACGGTCTCGTGGCCTCAGGGTATTGGCTAGCCATCGAAATGGCGACAATGCCAAATCAAGTGTTTTTACATTCCAGAGTGTATTTTTTATCCAGGCGATGATGGTATGTATTACATTCATTGGCGCGTCTCTTGCTGGCTAATGCCTTGGTGAGGGGAAGTTTGTGTTTTCTGAGCTTGATAAGCAGGGCCAGTCCGATTCCACCAACCGCCGCCTAGGGCAGCAAACAAAGCCGCGGTATTGGCAAAGCGATTGGCTTGGGCATCAATCAAACGAAACTTGGTTTGCTGATACTGTCTTTGAGCGATTAATACGGCCAAATAACTTCCTGTTCCCAATTTATATTGTTGCTCTAGTAAATTCAGATACTCTAAGGCATTCCGCTCTGCTTCCGATGCCGCTCTTAGAGCGAGAGCATCGCTTTCTAAAGCCTTAAGTGCATTAGCTACTTCCTGAAAGGCATTTAGCACAGTTGCCTGGTACTGAAAGACAGCAGCTTCATTGGTGGCGATAGCGCCTCGACGCTGAGCAAGCAAGGCACCTCCTTGAAACAATGGTTGAAAAACACCTCCGGCAACGGACCACATTGCCGCATTGGGTCCAAACAATGCGCCGGTGGTTAAAGCCTGTGATCCAATAGCCCCGCTGAGGTTAATTTGCGGTAGTAAATTAGCAGTAGCAACACCCACTAAGGCATTAGTCGATTTAATATATGACTCTGCAGCCCTTATATCTGGACGCTGGCGAACCAACTCTGATGGTATCGATAGAGGAATTTTCTCGGGGAGATTTAATGTACTTAAGTCAAATTTAGCCAGTAAGGCATTTCCTGGGAACTCACCTACAAATACGGATAGTTGATTGCGAGTAAATGAGAGGTTTTTGTCAAGATTGAGTAAGTCAATCTGTGAACTTGCTGCTAATGAAATTTGCGAAGTAAGATCAACCCGTGATGCAGTTCCAATTTCTAGTTGCTTTGCAATAATGTCAGCAAGATTTTTCTGCGCTTCATAGATCTCTAAATTCGCTTTGTACTGAGCACGAAGTGCTGCCTCACGAATTGCCGTAGTGACGATATTTGCTGTCAGATTTAAATAAGCCCCCTCAAGCTGAAATCCCGAGATCTCTGCCTGAGCTTGTGTACTTTGCACGGCGCGGCGCGCACCGCCAAAGACATCGAGGTTGTAGTTCACAGAAACAGAGGTGTTATAGACGTTATAAATACTGGGGCTACCGACCCCTTGTCCGAAAGAAGATGGATTAATTTGCTGACGAGTTGCGCTTCCCCCTAAACCAAAACTGGGAAATAAAAAGGATCCAAATGCTGCATTGGCATTTTCTTGGGCGGCGCGAAGTGTAGCATCTGCAGCTGCTAAATTTGGGTTACGTTTTAAGGCTTGCTTAATCAAAGCATCAAGTTCAGGCGAACGGTACAGGGCCCACCACTCGGCAGGTATATCTCCTGCGGGTTCGATACTCTGCGCCGTTCCGCCCACGCTTGGTGCAGTTGCTAATTGATTGCTAATAGGCTTTTCTGTAAACGTAGTGACCTTTGGCGCATCTGGCTTCTTAAAATCTGGTCCTACTGCACATGCCCCAAGGCAAAGAGAAATAATCAATGCCCAGCTATTTTTACTGGGATATGGCATCTGGGGTTTCCAAGAAAAATATGGGGTTGCTAAACGACTTTTCACACCTTATATTTGACCACAAGGATGCAATTTAATGCAGATCTATTCTACCGTAACGCTTTTGGCCAAATTACGTGGCTTATCCACATCTGTTCCTAAGGCACAGGCGGTATGATAGGCCAACAGCTGCAGTGGAATAACATGCAAGATGGGAGATAAATCTCCATAGTGCTCAGGTAAGCGAATAACTCGAATACCTTCTTCAGTTTTAAT
>DBCI01000125.1:3493-7330 GCA_002292975.1 Polynucleobacter sp. UBA962
TGGTCTGCAAAAACAAATAGCTGACCACCACGCGCTTTAACCTCTTGCATATTGGACTTAAGCTTTTCGAGAAGAGTGTCGTTGGGTGCTACCGTTACAACTGGCATTTTGTCAGTCACCAAAGCTAATGGGCCATGTTTAAGCTCTCCAGCCGGATAGGCCTCTGCGTGTATATAGGAAATTTCTTTTAACTTAAGAGCTCCCTCTAGTGCGATTGGGAAATGAACCCCTCGTCCCAGAAATAGAGCGTTCTCACATTTTGTGAACAACTGACTCCAAGAAATAATCTGTGGCTCCAATGCCAAGACCGCATGAATCGCTTGCGGCAGGTGTCGTAAATTATCGAGTGCCTTTTTCTCAGCATCATTGGATAGTAGGCCGTTACGCTTTGCAATCGAGCAGGCTAATAAGTACAAGGCGAGTAATTGGGTAGTAAAGGCTTTGGTGGAAGCCACGCCCACTTCTGTACCAGCATGTGTTAAAAAGTGCCACCGAGTCTCCCGAACCATAGCGCTTGAGGCAACATTACAAATTGATAAGGTCATAGTGTGACCAAGCTGCTTTGCATGTCGTAAGGCCGCCAATGTATCAGCAGTTTCTCCCGATTGTGAAACAACAATCACTAAGGTATTCGGTCTAGGAATCGATTGGCGATAGCGATACTCGCTCGCAATTTCTACTTGAGTAGGAATCCGTGCAATTTCCTCAAACCAATATTTAGCAACGCAGGCGGAGTAATAACTGGTACCACAGGCTAAAAGCAAAATCTGATCAAACGCTTGCCATTCATTAGGATCAGCAGCAAACAGGTCTGGTCCAAACTCAGAAATATGGGCAATTGTGTCTGAGGCTGCACGCCCTTGCTCAAAAATCTCCTTTTGCATGAAATGCTGATAGGGGCCAAGTTCAACTGCTTCTGCTTGCATTGGCATTGTCTTAACTTCACGATCTACTTTTTTACCATTGCAATCCCAAATGGCGTAATCACGCTCATCAAGCGCCACCAAATCTCCCTCATCGAGGTAGATCATGGTCTGCGCTTTTCCAGCCAATGCCAATGCGTCAGATGATAGGTAATGACCATCTTTACCAAGCGCCACAATCAGGGGAGATCCAGCACGCGCGCCAATTAAGCGCTTTGGCTCTGTTTGAGAAATGACTGCAATCGCATAGGCTCCCTTTAACTGCAAAATACTCGCAGCTACAGCCTCTCTTAAATCAGGCTTAGCTAATTTCACATACTCACGATGAACTAAGTGTGCGATGACCTCGGTATCGGTCTCCGAACTAAACTGGTAGCCAGCAGTAATCAGTTGTTCACGCAAGGGCTCATAGTTCTCAATAATTCCGTTATGTACCAACGCAATTAAATTATTCGAGATATGGGGATGTGCGTTTTGTGTGTCTGGCTTACCATGGGTGGCCCAACGAGTATGGGCAATACCAATATGCCCATTGAATTCACTGGCCTGTTTTGCTAAATCAGCCACACGCGCTGTTGTTCTCGCTCTTTGCAGAGGATGACTGGGTTTGCTTGTATCAATTACTGCAAAACCGCATGAGTCATAGCCTCGATACTCTAGGCGTCGTAGACCCTCAATTAAGGTATCAACTACATTACTTTTAGAAACTGCGCCAACAATTCCGCACATAGATTATTTCTTTGCTTTGCTAGATTTAGGCTTGATCTTAATGGGCCGTTGCCAGTCTAAGGAGACTTGCTTAGCACGCGATACCGTTAATTTTCCAGCAGGAGCGTCTTTGGTTAAGGTAGTCCCTGCGCCTAAGGTGGCTCCCTTGCCCACTTTCACAGGCGCTACTAACTGCGTATCGGACCCAATGAACGCATCATCCTCAATAATCGTTTGGTGCTTATTGACGCCATCGTAATTACAGGTAATGGTGCCAGCACCAATATTGACGCGCGCCCCGACGATCGAGTCGCCCACATAAGCGAGATGATTCGCTTTACTCTGTGCTGCAATCCTTGTATTTTTAACTTCGACAAAATTACCAATATGAACTTCGTTCGCCAATATCGTACCCGGTCGAATACGCGCATAGGGCCCCACTCGGGCATCAACACCAATTTGTGCCCCATCGATATGCGTAAAAGCTCCAACTTCAGTATTGGCCGCAATTTGACTATCTTTGATGACACAGTACGGACCTATATGAACTCCATTAGCCAACTGAACGCGACCTTCAAATACACATCCGATATCGATCCATACATCTTGTCCACAAACAAGTTCACCCCGAATATCGATACGCTCAGGATCAAATAAAGTAACGCCTGTTTCCAATAATGCAGTGGCTCGCTGTTTTTGTAATTGCCGCTCTAGCGCAGCCAATTGATCACGACTATTGACTCCTAAAATCTCATGCTCATTCTTTGCTTGCGAGGTTCGTATGGGAACACCGTCTCGCACAGCCATCGCAATTACATCGGTTAAGTAATACTCCCCTTGGGCATTTTTAGTTTTTAAACTTTTCAGCCATTTTGATAACGAGTCGGTGGGAAGAACCATAATGCCCGTATTAATTTCGGTGATCCCCTTAATACTTGAACTGGCATCTTTTTCTTCAACGATTGCACTTACTAATCCATCCTGATCGCGCACAATTCGTCCATATCCTGTTGGATTTGCCATATTTTGGGTTAATAAGCCAAGAGCTGACCGCTTAGAGCGAACTCCATCAGCTAAGCGTATGAGGAGTTGAAGTGTATCTTTAGTGATCAATGGCACATCGCCATATAAGACGAGAGTTGGTAAATCTTTATTTAATTTAGTTAGGGTCTGTAAGAGCGCATGGCCTGTACCCTTTTGCTCTTTTTGTAAAACCGTTTTAATTGCCTTAAAACGCGGATTACGGCTCGCTAAATCGCTTAGGAATGCATTAACATGCTCTGCCCCATGTCCAATGACCACTATCGGCTCTGCCGCCTTTATTAAAGAAATAGCAGTTTCTAAGACATGTTCCAAGAGGGGTTTACCGGCCAAGGGTTGTAAAACCTTGGGCAAGGCCGATTTCATGCGCTTGCCTTGGCCTGCTGCCAATATCACAATATTCATAGCCATAAGTATAGGGCTTGAGTTAGGTTAATGAGTATGCTCTTAAGCTGTTGAGTTAAGGCTTCTTAGCAAATGAAATCGGAAATTGAGTTTGCTCGGTCAAGGCACATATGTCTTCACCCTCGTCAATCGCCAAATCTCCCTCGAGATTCATTCCCAACTCACTAAGGTCTTGATGAATCTCTAAATCTTGAAAGTTAAATGCATTTGGGTCCATTAAATGCGAGGGGACGATATGATGCATTGCCCGAAAGATATTTTCAACTCGACCTGGAAATTGTTTCTCCCAATCCCGCAAAAGCTTCTTCATCGTCGCTCTTTGTAAATTAGGCTGACTGCCACATAGGTCACATGGAATGATGGGGAAGTTCATCATGGTGGCATAGCGCTCTATTAATTTCTCTGGAACATATGCCAGCGGACGAATCACGATATGCCGTCCATCGTCAGAACGCAATTTTGGTGGCATCCCTTTGAGCTTCCCAGCAAAAAACATATTTAGTAATAGGGTCTCTAAAATATCATCTCGGTGATGTCCTAAGGCTATCTTGGTAGCCCCAAGTTCATCTGCAACGCGATACAAAATACCGCGTCGCAAACGCGAACATAAGCCGCAAGTAGTTTTTCCTTCTGGGATTACTCGCTTAACAATACTGTAGGTATCTTGTTCTTCAATATGAAATGCAACGTTGAGTTGTTCTAAATAATTAGGAAGTATTTCTGCAGGAAAGTTAGGCTGCTTTTGATCAAGATTTACTGC
>DBCI01000095.1:0-1755 GCA_002292975.1 Polynucleobacter sp. UBA962
ACAATTAGATCCAATAGCGGACCTGCCAAAGTAATTCTTTATTTACCTGATTTCTTGCGAATTATTTGGCTAATCATGTTAAAGAGCATAGCGCCCGACATAGAGGCAGCAAAGATACTACTAATCTTATTTGACATAATAATGATTATACGCAGATATGTGATATGGCACTATGGCTTAGATTCAACTAAAACAGGCTTTGGACCACCCTCATACTTCGTCTTATAAAGCTTCTCCCAGCGGGATCGCAAGCCTTTTGAGATCTCTTCTTGATTAAATAATTCAGCCACATCAATTGCACTAAAGCCTTGATGATTACGAATCTGGAGGTCGGCTCCGCGATCAAGTAATAAGCGCACCAGCTGAATATTGCCAGATCGAACTGCCATCATTAAGGGGGTTGTGTCGCTTTCAGACAAAGCATCCACTTTGGCGCCTTTACTCAGCAAATAATCGGCTACAGCGAGATGGCCCTCTGTGCAGGCGTAATGCAAGGGTGTCCACCCCGATTTATTAATCTCAGCACCCCGTTTATCCACCAGGACCTTTACCTCAGGCAACATGCCATAAAGGGATGCCATCATCAAAACAGTTTCGCCTGAAAGATTGGGGTGATCAACATCAACCCCTTTAAGACCAATCAGATAATCCAGGATCTGCTTGGATTTCTCCCTAACGGCGTATACCGTCAAGGGATTACCGCCCTTAACAAGCAAATTGGGGCTCACGCCCGCAGCAATGAGCTTCTTAACCTCAGCAAGATCATCAAATTGAACCGCTTTGGTCATTCGATCAACCTGATCTTGGGTCTGAGCAGTAACCGATACGCTCATTAGAAGACAAGTCAGGAGGGTAAAAATTCTAGGGTGTAATCTCATGAATCGCTTCTATTTAACTGAAAACATTGATAAAAATTATGGGTCGTATGCTCAGCAATCGACTCAATTGAGACCCCTCTTAAGCCTGCTATGAAGCCTGCTACATGAGATACCCAGGCCGGCTCATTGGTTTGCCCCCGATGAGGCACGGGCGCCAAATAGGGAGAATCGGTCTCAATTAGGATGCGCTCGATGGGCAATGCTTTGCAAGTTGCCTGTAGATCCTTGGCACTCTTAAAGGTAACAATGCCTGAAAAGGAAATGTAAAAGCCCATTTCGATCGCTGCTTTAGCAACCTCATAGCTTTCCGTGAAGCAATGCATAACCCCACCAATCTCCCCAGCGCCCTCCTCCTTCATAATTTTGAGGGTGTCCTGCGAAGCCGAACGGGTATGGATGATTAATGGCTTCTTGGCTGCCAATGCCGCACGTATATGGGTCCGAAATCGTTCGCGTTGCCACTCCATTGATTCATAGGAGCGATCGCCCATGCGGAAGTAATCCAAGCCGGTCTCACCAATCGCAATCACCTTAGGATCTTTAGCCTCCTCTAGCAAGAACTCTAAGGTAGGCTCTGGCGTGTCTTCATAATCAGGATGAACCCCAACCGAAGCATACAAATTAGGATGAGATTGCGCTAAGCGCTTGACCTTCGGAAAATCTGGAATATCCACTGAAATACACAAAGCATGCGTTACCTTGGCACGCGCCATATTCTCCAGCACTTCTGGCAGACGCTCTTGATACTCTGGGAAATCGAGGTGGCAATGCGAATCTATAAACATGAGGAAGAATTTTAGTCCTCAAACAGCTGTTGATACTGTAGAAGTAAGGATTCTAGTTGAACGCGTGTGGATAAAGGGTGGTTTTCATGACG
>DBCI01000095.1:1869-10827 GCA_002292975.1 Polynucleobacter sp. UBA962
CCCTTGCTTTGCCGACTGGATATCAAACAACCAACGTTGCATGCATGCCAAGAGAACGCCAAAAGGTGCTTTATGGATTTTTTCGGCACATTCGATCCATGCAATATCACGTCCTTTGCTAAGCCCCTCCAACAACAAGCGTGTTGTTGAGCTCGCCAAAGCTATGCCATCTTTATCGTCACCCATGCGGCGCGCTACGATCACTTCCTTGGCGGCTAACGGCGCCCCGCCCTGTTCATCTAATGTAGCCTCGATTTCTTCAGGACTAATCTTCTGTTCAGATACCGTCACAAGCTTACTTCTTAACCACTGCAAGGCACTATCGCGATGAGGCTTGGGTAAGGCGATCAACTGACAACGTGAGCGAATGGTAGGCAAAACTCGATCGAGACGATCGCTGAGCAGGATAAAAATAGTTTGCGCATTGGGCTCTTCCAGAGATTTCAGTAAGGTATTGGCAGCATCGGGCCGCAAACCTTCCAATGGGTAGATCAAGACGATGCGTCGACCGCCTCGATGGGTTCCCACGTTAATCGCATCAATCGCACGCCTGACCTGCTCAATTTTGATAAAAGCGCTCTCCTTCTTTCCGTCGCCCTCCTCTTTTTCTTCCACCACCTCCACTTCGGGTTTGGGCATTCCCTCCAGTTCAGCATGGGGCATTCGGTGCTGATTAATGGCTGGAACGAGGCCGATAAAGTCGGGATGGTTAGCGGTCTCAAACCAGCGACAAGGCTGACACTCTTTGCACGGCTTGGTTCCCGAAGAAAAGAGATCGGCCTCGCACAAAATAGCCTGAGAAAGCTCTAGGGCAAAGTCTAATTTGCCAATGCCAGCCTGCCCATGCAGCAAAATTGCCTGGGGAAGATTCTCTAGATCAAGCCTCTCCCAAGCTAGGGTGTGCCAGGGGTAAACCGACCGAGTCATCAGACTTTCGTGATTAAGATTTTCTATTACCATGTGATATAGATAAAAACTATAATTAAATAAGTTAATTTATTCAATGACTTATATTAGTAATTAAAACTAATTTCTTGAAGCTGTTGCCAGATGGCATCTGGGGTCTTCAAGGCATCGATAATCACAAATCGCTCTGGATCTGCTTTAGCTCGACGAAGATATTCACCTCGGACCTTCTCAAAAAAGCTCAAATCCAACTGCTCAAATTTATCGGGGGAGCGTGCCTTTGAGCGGCGCTCTTCGGCAACATTCCCAGGAAGGTCAAACAGGAAAGTGATATTCGGCTGAATAAGACCCCCCACCCTACCCTGCACCAATTGCTCAAGAGCATTGAGCTTCTCCAGACTCAAACCGCGACCTCCCCCCTGATACGCAAAACTTGCGTCGGTAAAGCGATCCGAGATCACGATTTTTCCAGCCTTCAGGGCTGGCTCAATCACCTCAGCTAAATGCTCACGACGAGCAGCAAACATCAATAGAGCCTCGGTCTCAATATGCATAGCTTGATTTAGAAGTAGCTTTCGTAATTCTTCTCCCAAAGGGGTGCCACCGGGTTCTCGAGTAAGAACAATTTCTTTCCCTTGATAGCGCTCTCGCAGATGCTTAGCAAAAGCCTCTAGATGGGTACTTTTACCCGCTCCATCAATACCCTCAAAGCTGATAAAGAACCCAGGATAATTAGGCTTGGTCACTCATTTCCTCACGGGTTTAGAGGCGGACTTCGCCGGATTGCGTTGGTAGCGATCCACCGCGGCCTCATGTTCTTTCAAATTAGTCGAGAACTGGCTACTCCCATCACCGCGTGCCACAAAATACAGAGCATTCGATACTGCAGGCTGAGCGGCGGCCAGCAAGGATTCTTTCGATGGCATTGCAATCGGGGTTGGGGGCAGACCAAAACGCATATAGGTATTGTAGGGAGTATCACGGCGCAGATCGGCTTTCTTAATATCACCATCAAACTTTGGGCCAATACCGTAAATGACCGTGGGATCAGTTTGTAACATCATGCCCTTCTTCAAGCGGTTATGAAACACCGCCGAGATCATGCCTCGCTCACTAGCCTGACCCGTTTCCTTCTCAATAATAGAAGCAAGAATTAGTAACTGATAGGAGGTTTTTAACACCGCGCCATCCGGATATCCCTTGGTGTAAAGATCCCAAGCGTTAGCAAGCTGTTTTTGCATGGCCGCAAACGCACGTTGATAAATGACTAAATCAGCTTCATCGGGATCAAAAATATAGGTATCAGGTAAGAAATAGCCCTCAGCGCTGGGGGCCTCCAACCCAAAAACTTTGGCAAATTGACTTGTCTCAAGCGCTTCACTTTTATGAATCAAGGCGGGGTGCGCATCCATCGCCGCCCTAACCTGCCAAATACTCATCCCAGGAATGATCTTGACGCTCTCCCGAATTCGATCGCCGCGCGCCATTTGTAGCAAGACGCTTCCCAAACTGGCATTGGCAGGAAACGCATAGGTCCCGGGTTTGAGCTTAGAGCCCACCCATAAAGATCGGGCTCCCGCCTGAAAAAGCCAGCCTGGGGTACTCATGCCTTGGTCTTGCAATTGCTTGGCAATGCTAGAGACTCCCGATTTGGGTAATACCTTAAAGCGCTGCTCTGCAATGCTGCCTGCTGTTGGCTTAGGCACAACACTCCATGTAAACAACATTAGGTAAAAGAGCCCTATGAGAGCCAGTGTAATCAGAGCAATAATGCGTAATTTAGAGATCAAAGCAGCCTAGTCGAGCGTGATGGTATTCGGGTTCAGAAAGTTTTTGTTCATACCGCTATGATAAAAGTCTTCGTAAACCAACTTATAAAACTCACAATACAGCCCAAATGACCGATCACCAAGTAAGCGAGTTAAGCGATTGGGGACTTCTTTTTGTAGAAGGTTCAGATGCCGGCTCCTTTTTACAAGGACAATTGACCAACTCCATCCTTGGAATGACTCGCACTCCCCCCGCAGCAATTGCCCGGAGTTATTCTGGTGTGCGCCTCTCGGGTTACTGCACTGCCAAGGGGCGTTTATTAGGAAGTGCCTGGATTTGTTTATCGACTGATGCAGAGCAAGATCGTTTCGCCCTGTTTGTATCGCGCGACCTAGCCGCTACGTTTGCAAAACGTTTAGCCATGTTTGTGTTGCGCTCCAAAGCAAAGGTAGTGGATGTTAGTCATGCTTGGACAGTCTATGGCGTGCTTGGTCCAGCTAATACGCTGCCTGCAAACTTACCCAGCGATGCGATTGCTCTTGCCATGACCCAGCCCTCAGGCGCTGGTGATCAAGAACGTATTCTGTTTGCGACACAAACACCACTTCCATCACAAAGTACATCTTCCCAATATCTTGCCGCATGGAATGCTGCGGAGATAGCCAGTGCAATCCCGCGGATTATTTTGGCGACCCAAGATCAATTTGTGCCGCAGATGATTAACCTAGAATCCATTGGTGGAGTTGATTTCAAGAAAGGGTGTTATCCAGGTCAAGAGGTGGTAGCACGAAGTCAATACAGAGGCGCCATTAAACGTCGTCTATATCTTGCTCAAGTGGAGACTGCTCTTGCGCATGCAGGCCCTGCCACAGAAATCATTCATGAAAGTGATCCCGGTCAGCCTGCCGGTATGGTGGTCTTATCTGCCCAGCATCCAAGCGACGCGGGTCTTGTAACCCTGCAGATCGAGTGTAAGTCTGAGTTAGCCCAAAGTGGCAAATTGCATCTTGGTAAAGCGGATGGCCCTCCATTGGTATTGGGGAATTTGCCATATTCCCTAATTGAGATTTAATCAGGCATATTATTGTTATGTGCCTTATTTTATTTGCCTGGAAATCACACCCAAAGTACCCCTTGGTGGTTGCTGCCAATCGGGATGAGTTCTACGAGCGTAATACCGCAGGAATTTCCTGGTGGCCAGAACATCCCCACATATTGGCAGGACGCGATCAAGCCGATGTCATTGGTAGTCCTGGGACTTGGCTTGGTCTTACCAAGCATGGTCGATTCTCAGCGCTGACTAATGTACGCTCACCTAGTGAGAAAAAACCAGACGCACGAACCCGTGGTGAACTTCCCTTGATGTATCTGTCTGGTAACGACAAACCAAATGACTTTATTGAAAAGCACAGTAAACGCTTTGATCAGTACAACGGCTTCAATCTTCTTATGGCAGATTTAAGTGACCCTAGTAATGCAGAAATGCATTGGCTCAGTAATCGCGTGGTGATGGGCAAATCGGTACGCCCCCGCAAAACCTTTCCGTCCCAATCGCTCACTCCTGGTGTGTATGGACTTTCCAATGCCATGCTTGATACTCCATGGCCCAAGGTCAATCATCGCATTGCAGCCTTTGCTCAAACGCTCGCTATGGACACGGGCAATCTCAAACACGTCGATCAATATCTTCATTTACTTGCCGATGATCATGAAGCCCCCGATCGAGAGCTCCCCAATACCGGCGTCAGTCTGGAGTGGGAAAAGGCCCTATCGGCTGCCTTTATTCAAACTCAACACTATGGCACACGTTCGAGCACTGTCTTGCGAATCCGTAATGATGGTAACTATGAGGTCGTAGAACGACGCTTTGATGCCAACGGGGTAATTGCACACGATGTAATTACAGGCAACTTAATTGGGTCTGCCTGGGCAAATTACTCGGTTTAAGTCCATGGCATTTCCGCTACAGGGTGAAGAGACCTGTCAACATCTCCTGCCCTCCCCTTTGCCAAATCCTTGTTGGGTTGGCTTTGAAAGCAATCTTGCCAAAGAACTTGGTATTACTTTAGACGCATCGGGCTTACCGCAAGACCCGCGTTGGTTAGAAGTGTTAAGTGGCAATGCTTTAGAAACCCAAGAGCACACCTTTGTTGATCCCATTGCAACTGTCTACAGCGGACATCAATTTGGCATGTGGGCAGGCCAGTTGGGTGATGGGCGCGCCATTCTGCTGGGTGATCTACGAGGCTACGAGATTCAGTTAAAAGGTTCTGGTATTACGCGCTACTCACGCATGGGTGATGGTCGCGCAGTTCTACGGTCCTCGATTCGGGAGTTTTTATGCAGTGAAGCAATGCATGCTCTTGGGGTGCCCACCACTCGTGCCTTAGCGATCACCGGCTCCAAGAAACCCGTCATACGTGAAAGCCTTGAGACCGCAGCAGTCTGTACGCGTCTCGCTCCCAGTTTTTTACGGGTGGGTCACTTCGAACACTTCGCTGCTGCGCGCTCTACCGTGCATCTCACCACCATGGCTAATTATTTACTTGCGCATCACTATCCAGAGTGTCAAGGTGCAGATGACCCCTATCTTGCATTGTTTGTAGCGATCAGTGCACGCACTGCAAAACTAGTAGCGCATTGGCAAGCGATTGGCTTTTGCCATGGCGTATTAAATAGTGACAATATTAGTGTCTTAGGTCTCACTATGGATTACGGGCCATACGGCTTTTTAGATCGTTTCCAAATGGATCACATCTGCAATCACAGCGATAATCAAGGTCGTTATGCCTATCAGCGTCAACCCCAGATCATGCATTGGAATATGGCCTGCTTAGCTGGAGCAATGCTTCCCCTCATCGAACAACGCTACGATGGCGAAAACGCACAAACCCATCTGCAAGAGGCATTGGAAAAGTTCCCTGAGATCTATCGGACTGCGTGGTTAGCCCAATTTAGGGCTAAGCTTGGCCTCATGATTGAGGATGCTGGTGACATGTCGCTGATTGAATCTCTTTTAAAACTAATGCACGACAATCGGGTGGACTATACCAACACGTTTAGATCACTCTCGCATTTCGATGCAAATGGTCATGGCAAATACGACGCTCTGCGTGATCAGTTCTTAAATCGGGATGCCTTTGATCGTTGGATGCAATCCTATCGTGATCGTCTATCGCAGGAACCCTGTTCTGAGACAGAACGCCAAACAAAAATGTTAGGCGTGAACCCCAAATTTATTCTCCGCAATTATCTTGCTCAGATAGCGATTGAGAAAGCTCAAAATGATGATTTCTCAGAGGTGAAACGCTTATTAGAAATCCTTCAAGACCCCTATTCCGAACAGCCTGGAATGGATCAATACGCTGCCCCACCCCCTGCTGCACTCGAACAGATTGAGGTCAGTT
This sequence comes from Polynucleobacter sp. UBA962, assembly GCA_002292975.1. Taxonomy (GTDB): domain Bacteria; phylum Pseudomonadota; class Gammaproteobacteria; order Burkholderiales; family Burkholderiaceae; genus Polynucleobacter. The sequence continues at coordinate 7,953 of DBCI01000095.1, forward strand.
GCTCCTCGTAATCCTTCACTACAATCAGAACCATGACGAAATCCGACGAACAGTACCGCCAAGAACTCAGTGAAATTGAATACCGAGTTACCCGCCATGCTGCCACCGAGCCGCCTTTCACCGGACGCTATTGGGATCATTGGCACGAAGGTCGCTATCACTGTGTCTGCTGCGGCACCCCGCTCTTTGTCTCATCCACTAAGTTTGATGCAGGCTGTGGTTGGCCAAGCTATCACACACCATTTAATACCGAGGTCATTAGCGAGCATCGTGATGTAACACATGGCATGATCCGTACCGAAGTGAAGTGCTCTAAATGCGATGCGCATTTAGGCCATGTATTTGAAGATGGTCCTATGCCGAGTGGCTTGCGCTATTGCATTAACTCTGCCTCTTTACGCTTTGAGCCTAGTAACAATGCTAAATCGGATCACTCCTCATGATGAAATTTCTGTTTGACCTATTCCCGGTCATTCTCTTTTTTGTGGCATTCAAGTTAGCAGATATTTATGTTGCTACCTTGGTGGCTATTGCTGCAACTATTGCACAAATTGTTTGGCTGATCGCCCGACGCAAGAAAGTGGAGGGAATGCAATGGGCTAGCTTAATCTTGATCGTATTCTTCGGTGGCTTAACCATTCTCCTGCAAGACAAAACCTTTATTCAGTGGAAACCTACGGTCTTATATTGGCTATTTGCAGCGGTCTTGTTCTTTAGCGCCCAGTTCTTTAAAAAGAATTGGATAGAAAGCCTGATGGGAAAACAAATTACTCTCAAGCCCGATAGTCCTAAATCACTTTGGCTCAAACTCAATCATGCTTGGGCACTTTTCTTCTTTTTCATGGGCGTACTTAACATCTACGTTGCTTATACTTTCTCTGAAGATATTTGGGTGAACTTTAAGCTATTTGGAGGTATTGGTTTGCTCATTGCCTTTGTCATTGCTCAAGGCTTGTGGTTAAGCCGCTATATGGATGCTGAACAATCATGAGTAAAAATCAAGAACGTATTGTTTTATTTGAGGCTTCCTTACATCAACAACTTCAACCCTCGCATCTTGCGATTGAGGATGAAAGCCATTTACACGCAGGCCATGCTGGAGCTGCAAGTGGTGGCGGTCATTTTCGGATTACGCTGACCGCACCTGCATTTACAGGACTTAGTCGAGTTGCACGCCATCGCCTAGTCTATGAAGCGTTGAGTGCATACATGCCTGCTGAAATCCATGCCCTTGCAATCCATGCACTCGCACCAAATGAGTCATAATTCTGCTTTAGCCCTTTAATTCAATTCACTATCTCTCATGCTTAATTCCAAGAAAATCCTTGTAGCCCTCTCATTTGCCTTTATTACCACTGCGGTCTCAGCTCAAAATGCCGCCATCGTCAATGGTAAGCCCATTCCAAAAGCGCAACTTGATCGTTTAATTAAGAGCTCCGGTCAATCCCCGACCGATCCCAAAATACGTGAGCAAGGTCGTGAACTCTTAATCACACGTGAACTGGTTATCCAAGAGTCGGATAAGCGGGGCATTACCCAAAAAGAAGAAGTGAAAGATCAAATGGAGCAAGCGCGTTTGGGTGTTTTAGTTTCTGCTTTATTTGAGGACTATATCGATAAAGGTGGTATTACTGAGGATGATTACAAGTCGGCTTATGAGTCTGTCAAGAGCCAGTTTGGCGGTAAGGAATATAAAGTTCACCACATCCTAGTTGAGAAAGAAGCTGAGGCCAAAGCATTAATTGCCAAAATCAAGGCGGGTGCTAAGTTTGAAGATTTAGCAAAAGCGAACTCCAAAGATCCAGGCTCTGCCCCCAATGGCGGAAATCTTGAATGGGTCAGTGACAAATCTCTGGTACCGGAGTTCTCCAAAGCAATGGTTACATTAAAAAAAGCCCAGATGACCGATCAACCTGTCAAGAGCCAATTTGGTTGGCACATTATTAGGCTCGATGATGTTCGAGATGTCAAAGTACCCACGATGGCTGAAATCAAGGATCAACTCAAGCAAATGATGATGCAAGATCAAGCTTGGCAGAAGGCAAAGTTTGCTGAGATGATGAAAAAGATGCGTGAGAAAGCGCGTATTGAGTAATATGATTTTGCACACCATGCTTCGGGTGGGCGATATGGCCCGCTCCGTTGATTTTTATACCCGCGTCTTGGGTATGAACCTACTACGCACCACTAATCGAGAAGAACAAAAATATTCGCTCGCGTTTGTGGGTTTTGGTCGGGGCAATGAGGATGGTCAAGCAGAAATTGAACTCACCTATAACTACGGGGTGAGTCAGTATGAGCATGGCGGTGCTTATGGTCATATTGCTCTTGCAGTGCCCGATGTGTATAAAGCCTGTGAGGCTATTGCAGCAGCCGGTGGCAATATTACCCGCCCTGCTGGCCCTGTTCAGGGTGGTAAGACCTTAATTGCCTTTGTGACCGATCCCGACGGATATAAGATCGAACTGATCCAACGTTAGTTCGCGATGAGTCAAGAACCTGAACTCGAGATTCGGGTCCTACGAAGTCTTAGTGAAATTACACAGGCAGAGTGGCAAGGTATTTTGCCTAAGGATGCTGGTCCATTCTTGCAGTATCCCTTTTTATACCTTTTAGAAGAAACAGGCTGCGTTTGTGCAGAGACTGGTTGGGAGCCTGCGCATCTAGCGTTGTATGCCAAAGGGGGTAATGAGCTATTGGGAGTGATGCCGCTCTACTTAAAGACCCACTCTTATGGTGAGTATGTTTTTGATTGGTCTTGGGCAGAGGCTTATGCCCAGCAAGGACTTTCGTATTACCCCAAAGCTTTATCGGCTATCCCCTTTACACCAGCCACTGGCTCACGTCTTTTGGCGCACTCTAGTGCGCATCAAGC
>DBCI01000086.1:0-7671 GCA_002292975.1 Polynucleobacter sp. UBA962
GCGCATCCCATAATTACTACTCATGGACCCAAATTGTGATGCCACAGGAACACCAATTGGAAGTTGATTAAGCCAGTCGTATTGCGAAGACCAATCACTCTTAAATTTTGTAAGAATTAGATTTAATTCTTTTGAACTCAATACAGTCTCATTGAAGTTTTTATCAATCGACTTATTTGGATCAATCTTGAACGTAAACGGTTTAAAAGGTCCGCCGCGGGCACCGCCAGTATTTTCAGCTAATTTACTTTTTACAGGGGCAGGGGTAGCAAGATCGGCAAAACGATCTTTCAGTGTTTTAAGTTCTGAGATCTTTTCAATCGATTTGGAAAGTTGAGTCTGAAGCCGCTCTAATTCTTCTTTATAGGCAGCATCCAGGGCATCAAGTTCTTCAAAAGTTACCACCCCACCCATCGCCCGAGCGAGATCTGGCCGAACCTGGAGGGCCATCTTGAAGCCAATGAAATGGATTCCAATACCGCAAAGGACAAAAAAGGTAGCAATTGCAAAGCCGATTTTCATCAATCCCCGAGGGGTGATGTTGAATTTTTGAACCTTAGAAGTGGCTCCAGAAACCCAAATCAGTTGCATGAATTAAGCCTTTTGTTGGAATAGCCCTTATTTTATATGAAAAAATGCTCTTAAATGGTCATAAATTGATCATAATTTTGCCTAAGTCATTGAAAATTAATTAAAAAAATCTCCTTTATGCTTCATCAACATATTGATATCATTCGGTAGAAATAGGTCTAATTAGCTATAAATGACAAACCATAACGATATCCCCGAAATCCTAGGCGCAGAATTCAAACGAGCACGAGAGCGGGCGGGTTTATCAACGATCGATTTAGCAAAGATGGCGTCATTAACGACAAGTCATGTCGAGCAAATTGAGAATGGTGAGTCGAGTAGTTTTTATTCACCCGCCATTAAGTTTGTGGCGGCTAAGAAGCTTGCCTCATTTCTGGGTCTGCCTGAGACTGAATGTTTTGTGTATCCAGAGGGAGTTGTTACCAAAAGCACAAAAATCCAGGCCGCAGTGGGTGAAGCCGATCTCACCAATAAAGTACACGTTAGCATCGCAAAAGAGAATTTTGATAAGTTATTGCTTGCTACACAGGAACTGGATAATAAAAAATCAAAATTCTATAAAAAACCATCTTTTTATTTCTTGGCGATCCTTTTATTGGCTGGTGTATTTGCCTCCGCATTTGCGCGTGCAGATATTGTGGGCGTGATGCCCGCATACGGTGAGCGGCTCGTGATTACTTCAGAGACGTGCAAATGGGATAACGGTCGAGAAGAGCCCAATTGGCTTTTTGCTTATTTTGAGACGGCATTTGGAGTGGTCAATCGAGCCTGTTACATCCGCTATAACAACCAAATCTGGCTTAGAAGAGCAACGGGGGTGGAGATGGTTTTTCCTGCAGAGTACTTTAAGCAACCCAATGCCATTATAGAGACAGTAAAAAATTAATCTTTTTTACAAAAAAACTTAAAGAGTAATTCGCTCATCGTATCGGGTATGACCCTCTCCCACTGCGAGTTGCTAGTGTCCACATGTTGAACCGCAACACCGCCGCCATCAATACCGGAGTAATAGCCAATATAAAACTGCTTGAAACTTTCATAACCAGGGCGGCAAAAATAGGTGATATCTTGCAGAACGGAATAAATTGACTCACCGTTAGGCGCATTCATTCTATCTACATAGCTGATCATCTGCCACGTGCTTACTTCCTCAGTGCTGGGATCTTTTACTACCTTGGTATCTTCATAAAAATAGGAATTACCTAAGCCATCTTTAGATATAAATACCCAATTGGCATGAGCTGGTTGTAGTAAAACAAAGAAAAGTAAGCCGAGTAGAGCTTTATTCACAATGTGCCATGATTGGTTAAAATTGAAATAGTCATTCTACGTTAAGAGATCTATCAATCAATTTTCGATGAAATGAGTCAATCAATAAAAATTGCATGGAGTCGTTATGAACATTTTTTGGAGCCTATTGGGCATCTTTTCCACTATTGGGGGCATCATCGCTTACGTAACCACCCAAAACGTGATTTACTTTGCCATTGGGTTCGTGATTGTGTTTTGCCAAGCGTGGTTTCGATCTAATGATGATGAGGTTAACAAGTATTTTTAAGTTGCTCTCTTCATCATCTGATGTGCGATACCGGCTTCGTTAAATACGGGGCCGTTTGCTACAAAACCAAAGCGCTCATAAAAGGGTAATGCCTCGATCTGAGCATGTAAATAAAATTCTTTAATACCGTGTTGCTGCCCAAATTTTAAGAGGGCGTTCATCATTGCGCTAGCTACACCCTGGAGGCGGTATGCTTGCATCACTGCCAGTCGTCCAATCTTGCCATTTTTTTGTAAGCGTGCAGTTCCAATGATTAGCGTATCAAGTTCTGCAACAGCATGCCACGCCAGCGGGTCATCCTCATCAAGCTCTAACTCCTTGGGAACACCCTGCTCTTTAACGAACACTTCAAGCCGAATAGGGCAAGCCCATGCTTGCGCTTGCTCCCATGACAGGATCTGGATAGAGGCTGCGGTGCTCTTCATAGAGTAGGATCATAAACTGCTATCGTTACACCTTATGATCCGTTTGACTGAACTTCGCCTGCCGATTGACCATGCTCCTGAGGCTCTGGAAGCCGCAATTTTTAAACGATTACAGATCTCCATAAATGATTTGATTCGGTATGAGGTCTTTAAGCGGAGTTATGATGCGCGTAAGAATATTGCTTTGAGCTTTATCTACACCTTAGACCTAGCGGTCAAAGACCAAGATGCTCTCTTAACGCGCTTTGCGAACGATCCATATATTCGACTAGCACCGGATACGAGCTATAAATTCCTTGCCCACTTTGATGGGCATATCAAGCCCCGAAGTACTTTGCGACCTGTGGTCATTGGCTTTGGTCCCTGTGGGATCTTTGCAGCTTTAACTTTGGCACAAATGGGGCTCAGGCCAATCGTTTTAGAACGCGGTAAGTCAGTGCGTGAGCGTACTCAAGATACTTGGGGCCTATGGCGCAAGAAAATACTCAATCCAGAGTCTAATGTGCAATTTGGTGAGGGCGGGGCAGGGACCTTCTCAGACGGCAAGTTATGGAGTCAGGTAAAGGACCCTAAATTTCATGGGCGTAAAGTATTGCGGGAGTTTGTCAAATCAGGCGCACCTGAAGAAATTCTATATGTCTCGAAGCCGCATATCGGCACCTTTCGCTTGGTAGGTGTTGTTGAAAAAATGCGCAAAGAGATTATTGAGTTGGGCGGTGAGGTGCGCTTTGGCCAAAAGGTTACGGGCTTTGAGATTGTCAATCATGTACTTCATGGCATTAATCTAGAGAGCGGTGAGTTTTTAGAAGCCAATCATGTCGTACTCGCCTTAGGCCATAGTGCCCGTGATACCTTTCAAATTCTTCATGAGGCTGGAGTCTATTTGGAGGCAAAGCCATTTTCAGTTGGCTTTCGGATTGAGCATCCCCAATCTTTAATTGATCGCGCACGTTTGGGCCCCCATGCTGGCAATCCATTAATTGGTGCTGCAGATTACAAACTCGTACATCATGCAAAGAACGGGCGTTCAGTCTATAGCTTTTGCATGTGCCCCGGAGGAACGGTAGTCGCTGCTGCCTCGGAGCCTAATCGTTTGGTCACCAATGGTATGAGCCAATACTCCCGCAATGAACGCAATGCCAATGCCGGCATTGTGGTCGGGATTACTCCAGCAGATTACCCAGGCGGACCACTTGCTGGAATCGAATTTCAACGACAAATTGAAGCCAATGCATTTGTATTGGGAGGCTCTAATTACGAAGCGCCTGGTCAACTTGTTGGTGATTTTTTACAAGGCAGGACATCCACCGAGTTTGGCTCGGTAATACCCTCCTATAAACCAGGAGTTCATCTCACGGATCTGGCTGAGAGTTTGCCGTCCTATGCGATTGAGGCGATCCGCGAAGCCATTCCAGTTTTTGAGAAAAAGATTAAAGGATTCTCAATGCACGATGCGGTATTAACAGGGGTGGAGACCAGAACCTCATCGCCTTTGCAAATCAAGCGTGGACCTAATTTTCAAAGCATTAATACCAAAGGCTTATATCCCGCGGGCGAGGGTGCGGGATATGCCGGTGGCATTATGTCTGCTGGTATTGATGGCATCAAAGTAGCAGAAGCAATTGCACTTGATCTATTGGCTACTCAGTAGCAAGACTAAATTTCAATATCATCCAGAGCGCTTTCACTCAGATGGCTGGTATCTGCCCAGCGTTGAATGCTCCATGCAGAACCATCGTGCGTAATCCAATTGAGTGACGTATTGGGTACTACAGCAACACGCTCGGCATCCAGTGCCTGTTGGGTAACGATGCGGTAGATCATATCGAGTGAGCCGCCATGACTCACCGCCAAGATAGATTGCCCACGATGCTGTCTCAAGAACAGTTCAAGCACGCCCTGCATCCGTTGATGGAAAGCACGAATACTCTCACCACCCCCCAGGTCATGATCAAGTTCTCGTGCAATATGACTTTGCCAAATTTCTGGGAGTAGTACTGGGGCCTCTGATAGTAGGAGACCTTGTAATTGACCGACATTGCGCTCACGTAATTGGGGAGTCGTTTGCACAGCGAGTGATAGAGTATTGGCCACAGCATTGGCTGTATGCAAGGCTCTTTCTAAATCACTCGAGTAAATTGCATCAAAGGAATATTTAGTTTGCGTAAGAGCGTTTGCAAGACGCTTAGCTTGACCCATGCCTGTGGTGTTTAGGGGTATATCAATATGCCCCTGCATGCGTCGTTCCGCATTCCATGTAGTTTCGCCATGGCGAATTAGGCAGATTTGGGTGATTTGGTTGGCTGGCATTTTGATTTCAAGTTCTCGCAAATTTGATTAACTCAGAGTAATCGGCATTATCAGCCTTTCGTAATGAATCAATGTATTCTTTCCTGAGAGTATTCATGGTACTTAATGAGTAATCCCCACCCCAACTAAAGCGGTCACATCCCTGACTTTTAAGAAGGCTGTCAGCCATCATGCGGGCATGTCGACCATTTCCGTTCGGAAAGGGATGAATCCAAACCAATTGATGATGAAACCGAATCGCTAATTCATCGATTGAGTATATTTGCTGCCTCATTTGGTATTGAATATTTTTGAGAAGATCATCTAGTTTTACTGAAATATATGTCCAATCAACCCCAATATTTTTATTACTCTTTCTAAACTTTCCAGACCAGCGCCATGTTCTATTAAACATTTGAAGGTGAAGTGCTCGAACAAAATCCTCAGTCAAAATCATGGATGATGTTAAGCGCTTTAATTTTTTATCTAACCAGATTTCGGCTTGTGCAATATTCGCTTCTTCCCAGGTATTCAATTCACTCTGATTAGAGATATGGCTCGGGATTAAGCCAACTGATTCATCAGGATCCAGAGGTGTGGCGCCGACGGCATATTCATAATGAATCACCACAAATTTCGTCTTGGCCCAGCCAAAATTTCAAGCGCCAAAAGCTCAAGCTGTTTTTTACTATCCATAGGATCTACTGCTTGATTTTCTAGCGCCATCGAGTGAGAAACTGAGGCCAGTTTCCCCCGTGCTATTTCTAGAGCCCTTGCTTGAAGAATTTCTTCTAAGGGGGCACGAGGGACCAGTGCGTAATGCAGTTCGCAATCGAGCGCACCAGCCAGCTTACGTAAGCTGGCCAGTGTAATTTTGTCCTCTATTTCAGCCTTCTCTAATTTGGCCACGCCTGCTTGCGTCATCCCAAGCCGCTTTGCAAAAGAACTTGCGGTCATACCAAGGCTTTGACGAATCGCTTTTGCCCAGCCAAGATTGGGGCGTGGATTGCCCCTTAATACGAGCCAGGGTAATAAATTTCTATCTAATTGATATGTTTGAAGTTTTTCAAATCTACTGATCATAAATAAACCTATAGGTTAATAAATATATTTTAATTATAACCTATAAGTTAATTATAAATGTCTTACATCTCCGTTTGGTAAATCAAGCCCGCATGCTCGCGCAATGCATGAAACTCAATCATTTCCCAGCGTTGTTGGGCAACATCCAACTCTGATTTATGGGCTGCCAGAAAGACAGATGCGCCCACTACATCCTCAGCCATACGGTGGCTGTTCTCAGTCATAAATTTCTTTAGTGCAATTGGATCGTTGGAGCTTACCCAGCGCGCCATGTTGTATCGAGCTGGCAGTAGTCGTACCTCTGCACCATATTCTGTTTGTAAACGATGCGCTACCACCTCAAACTGCAACTGTCCAAAAGCACCTAAAAGCATTGTCCCGCCAGTTATTGGCCGAAAGACTTGGATAGCGCCTTCCTCCCCCAGTTGTAGAAGGCCAGTGCGTAATTGCTTGTTGCGCATCGGGTCAGCAGCCTCGACCATACGAAAGATCTCGGGTGCAAAAAATGGTAGACCTGTAAATTGCAAAGACTCACCTTCGGTCAAGGTATCGCCTAAATGCAAGAGACCATGATTAGGTAATCCAATAATATCGCCAGGGAAGGCTTCATCTAATATATCGCGGCGTTGCGAGAGAAAGGAGAGGGCATTATTTGTTCTGATCTCTTTGCCATTGCGCACAATCTTTAACTTCATGCCGCGCTGAAAGTGACCCGAGCAAATCCGTAAGAAGGCGACGCGATCACGGTGCGCTGGGTCCATATTCGCCTGAATCTTAAAGACCACTGCTGAACATTTTTTCTCATCCGGTTTGACCTCGCGTTGAACTGAATGGCGCGAGCCTGGCGCTGGAGCAAGATCAACAAGCGTGTTTAAGATCTCACGCACACCAAAGTTATTAATGGCGGAGCCAAAAAATACAGGGGATTGACGACCAGCTAAGAACTCATTCCGATCAAAAGAGGGCATGGCATGCTTGACTAAATCAACTTCGGCTAGAGCCTCTTCAAATGCATCTCCAAAACGATCTTTCAGGGATGGATCATCCAGAGCAAGGATCGTATTGGAGTCTTCGGTCACACGATCTTCACCCGCCTTAAAGAGACGCATCTGATGATTGATGATATCAATCACACCCGCAAAGGATTTACCCATCCCGACTGGCCAGGTAAAAGGCACCACGGACATGCCTAAAGCAGTTTCAATCTCATCCATCAGATCAAGAGGTCTTTTAACCTCTCGATCCATCTTATTGATGAATGTAACTAATGGGGTATGCCGAGCACGACACACATCAATCAAACGGCGGGTTTGTGGCTCAACTCCATTAGCCGCATCAATTACCATAAGGGCAGAGTCAACCGCCGTTAATACTCGGTAGGTATCCTCAGAAAAATCTTGGTGACCAGGGGTATCCAGCAAGTTAATAATGGCATTGCGGTACTCCATCTGCATCACCGAGCTTGCTACCGAGATGCCACGTTGCTTTTCAATCTCCATCCAATCCGAGGTTGCGTGTCGACTGGCTTTACGAGCCTTNNCAGCGATAGAGCAGTCAGAAATTATTCGTCTCAATCAAGAGAATCAAACACGTTTTGTGAATGCTTTGATGGATCCCGCCAAGCCAAATGCAGCATTAAAAAAAGCATTTGATCGACGCCAAAAACTACTAAAGTCTAGCGCGTTCTAAGCCCGTGTCGCTGACTATTGTTCCATTTGATGCGGC
>DBCI01000086.1:7736-7882 GCA_002292975.1 Polynucleobacter sp. UBA962
CGGGTGCAAGCGTCCCAAGATATTCGTCGAAGGGTGAGTGCCTGCTTTATGGCACTCAATTCCCAACGGCAACTATTGGCTTATTACACCCTTGCATCAGCATCGGTTTTGTTAGATCAACTACCCAGTGCCATTCAAAAGAAATT
>DBCI01000086.1:7994-9655 GCA_002292975.1 Polynucleobacter sp. UBA962
CGCGAGCATGCCGTTCTGAAATTACTGCATTTACCTTGATTGTTGACGCAAAAGATCAAGAGGCTATCCAGTTTTATCGGCACCATGGTTTTATAAGTCTCTCGAATAACGGACAAAGCTTATTTCTTCCTTTGGCAAGTGCCTCGGGCTTAGTTCATTCAAAGAAAGTGGGCTCATAGTGGCACTCATTACNNGGGTGCGAGATGATGGCAAAACTGCGACGGCGTGCAACTTCAGCAAGGACCGAGCTGATATGAGAAGTTTCGGAGGAGTTAATCGGACAAACCTTAAATACTTGTATTATAAAGCTCTAGGGAAAGCGTTGATAATGCTGTTATGGCACTGATTACACTCACCGAGGGCAAACTAGCCTTTGGTCATGTTCCCTTACTCGATCGCACAGCCTTTTCGCTAGAGGGCGGAGAGCGCATTGGCCTAATTGGACGCAATGGTACAGGGAAGTCATCATTGCTAAAGATTCTCGCTGGCCTTGAGAAGCTCGATGATGGTCTCGTACAGTATCAACAGAACATCCGTATAGCCTATGTGGCCCAAGAACCCATTTTGCAGACCGAGCACACGGTTTTTGAGGCAGCTGCGGAAGGCTTGGCTCAGGTCAAGGCTTTGCGTGAAGAGTATGAGGCTCTGTCTGAGGGTGAGTGGGATGAATCCAATCACGAGCGCTTAGATCAACTGCAATCGCAGCTGGATGCTCAGGGAGGCTGGAACTGGGAGCAACGCGTTAATGAAAGCTTAGACCGTTTACATCTCGATGCCAATCAAACGATTGGGCAGCTCTCCGGAGGCACTAAAAAACGGGTAGCGCTTGCGCAGGCCCTAGTTACTATGCCTGATGTCTTGCTTCTTGATGAGCCAACCAACCATCTTGATTTGGATTCTATTCAGTGGTTAGAGGAGCTCTTAAACGCCTATACGGGTGCAATTATCTTCATCACCCATGATCGGGCCTTCCTAGACCATGTTGCTACGCGTATTGTCGAGCTTGATCGCGGAATATTGCGCAGCTACCCTGGTAATTACTCTAGTTACGAGAAGGTAAAAGAACAAGAACTCAATTCGGAGTCTTTAGCCAATGCCCGAGCCGATAAATTATTGGCACAAGAAGAAGTATGGGTGCGTAAGGGTGTGGAAGCTCGGCGAACACGGAGCGTAGGACGTATAGCTCGACTTGAGAAGCTACGTACTCTAAGAGCGCAACGCCGTAATGCCATGGGTCAGATCAAGCTTGCTATCTCATCCGGGGACCGTAGCGGCAAGATCGTGGCTGACTTACAAAACATCAGTAAATCCTATCAAAAGCCAATCGTGCAAAACTTCACAGCGACCATTTTGCGAGGGGATAAGGTTGGGCTCTTGGGCCCTAATGGAGCGGGCAAGACAACCCTGCTGAAATTAATTTTGGGGACAATCGAGCCGGACTCCGGAATTGCAACCATGGGAACGCGTATTGAGGTTGCCTATTTTGATCAAATGCGAGAGGGTTTAAAGCTAGAGGCCACTCTTGAAGATTTTATAAGTCCAGGTAGTGAGTGGATTGAGATTAATGGTAATCGCAAGCATGTAAAGAGTTACTTGGGCGACTTCTTATTTGCGCCTGAGCGAACCAACTCGCCAATTAGTACGCTTTCAGGTGGAGAGCG
>DBCI01000086.1:9740-10026 GCA_002292975.1 Polynucleobacter sp. UBA962
GATTTGGATATTGATACTTTAGATCTACTCGAGCAGCTCTTGCAAGATTACGCGGGTACTGTGTTCTTGGTGAGTCATGATCGAACCTTCCTCGATAACGTTGTCACTAGCATGATTGCCTATGAGGGCGATGGTAAGTGGCAAGAATACGAAGGTGGTTATGAGGACTATACAGTTCAAAAGAAACGCTTTGATGAGTTCACGCAGGCAAACAACGCAAGCTCTGTCAATAAAACGCCTAGTAAAGAGGATAAAAAGGTAGAGAGCAAGCACGAGATAAAACCAA
>DBCI01000086.1:10104-10974 GCA_002292975.1 Polynucleobacter sp. UBA962
AATCAAATTGAGCAACTAGAAAAAAGGCAATTGGTTTTAAGTGAACAATTAGCAAACCCAGAGATTTATAAGGGGGAGGCACACGTTATCGTTACCCTTAAAAATGAGCTGACCCAAGTAGAAGAGCAAATGACGCGTTCAATGAAGCGTTGGGAAGAGTTGTTGGAGAAAGATAGCGACTCGTCTTAATAACCGGCCACGGTATGATTCATCCTATGACCTTTACATTTCAATCTCGCATAGGCCTTGGAACCTGGAAAATGGGCGAAGCTGCTCGGTCTGAGTCCGATGAAGTGAAAGCGATTGAAGCTGCAATACAAATGGGGTATCGGTTAATTGATACTGCCGAGATGTATGCCTCGGGTAATGCAGAGAGCTTAATTGGCAAGGCATTAAAAAGCGCTGGACACAGTAAACGCGATCAACTACAAATCGTGAGTAAGGTATTGCCCAGTAATGCCAGTACCAAAGGCACCGTTGCAGCCTGTGAAGCCTCAATTAAGCGGATGAGTTGTGACTACATCGATTGCTATTTACTGCATTGGCAAGGATCGCATTCGTATGAGGCAACCATTGAGGGTTTCTTGAAGCTACATGAGCGGGGCTTAATTCGAAGTTATGGCATCAGTAACTTTGATACTTTGGATTTGCAAAAGTGGATTGCTGCCGAGAATCGGATCGGAGCACATGAGCGTGCTGTTTGTAATCAGGTCTATTACGCTCTGAATGCAAGAGGAATTGAACACGATTTAATGCCGCTGATGCAAAAGCAAACAATGCAATTAATGGCTTATTCGCCCTTGGGGACTGGTGGTTTGGTTCGACATCCTAACGTAAAGGCTATTGCAGATACCCTAGGAATTACGCCAG
>DBCI01000102.1:0-141 GCA_002292975.1 Polynucleobacter sp. UBA962
GGATGCCATTAAAACTGGTAATGGAATCCCTGTCATCGTGGTGAACTTTATTGCCATGCTAGAACTCTCCCGCGAGGCGCTCATCGAGATTACACAAGCAGAGCCCTATGCACCGATTTATGTGCGTTTAGCATATACCCC
>DBCI01000102.1:235-10467 GCA_002292975.1 Polynucleobacter sp. UBA962
ACTATGGGAAATCTGCACGAAGGACACCTCTCCCTAATGCGTATTGCGCGCCAATATGGTGATCCAGTGATCGCAAGCATTTTTGTAAATCGTTTGCAATTCGGACCTCATGAAGATTTTGATAAATACCCACGCACCCTCGAAGAGGATGCCAGTAAACTCGAAAAAGAAGGGGTGTACGTTCTGTTTGCCCCCACTGAGCGTGTTTTATATCCAGAACCACAAGAATATCGCGTTGATCCACCGAAGCAATTAGGGGATATTTTAGAGGGTGAGTTTCGCCCTGGATTCTTTAAAGGGGTTTGTACTGTTGTATTAAAACTTTTTTCCTGTGTTCAACCAAAAGTAGCGGTCTTCGGCAAAAAAGATTACCAACAGCTCATGATCATTCGACAAATGGCTCAACAGTTTGCGCTACCCGTTGATATTGTTGCTGGAGAAACAATCCGTGCAGAAGATGGCTTGGCGCTCTCCTCGCGTAATGGATTTTTATCCACCGAGGAACGTTTAGAGGCCCCCCAATTACAAATTGCCCTCCAAAATCTTCGTCATGAGATCCTCGCACACTCTTCATCACTAGTTACAAGCCCCAGTCAATTGGTGTCATTGGAACAAAAGTCGATTGACGCTCTAAAAGGTCGAGGCTGGGCTCCCGACTATATTGCGATCCGCAAACGTTCGAATCTCTTGGCGCCTAATGCGGAGGATCTCGCATCTAAGCAAGATTTAGTTATTTTGACTGCTGCTAAATTAGGCAAAACGCGCCTGATTGATAATCTTGAGGTCTAGACTAAGCGTCAAAGAATTGACCTAATTGCAAGCTTAGCGAAGTACTGAGTTCAGCTCCTGATACCTTACTACCTTTTCCTGCTTTCGCTTTTAGGACCTCAATCTGCCCTCCATGGCATGCGACCTTGAACGAATCATTGCTCATCTCAATAATCTCACCAGGCTTACCTTTCACCGATCCAAAGCTTGGGGTGATGTGTTTGCGCACATCATAGATTTGTACCTTCTCGCCATTCAAAGCTGTCCAAGCGCCTGGGGCGGGATTACAAGCACGAATGAGGTTATAAATCTGATTGATGTGATTAGACCAGTGAATCCGTGCCGCTGCCTGATCAAACCACCCTTCGTAATTGGCTTGTGAATCGTCTTGAGCAATCTCTTGATGCTTACCGGCTGCTATCAAATCAGCAGCCTCAAGCAAAGCCTGAATACCTAATGGAAAAAGATGATTGAAATAAACCTGCCCTAGAGTGTCATCGGGCCCGATGGGAGCCTCTTTTTGCAAAATAATTTCGCCCTCATCCAAGCCATCAGAAGGACGAAAAATGGTCAGACCCGTCTTGGTCTCACCCAAAGCAATCGACCATCCAATCGCGCTAGGGCCACGATACTTAGGTAACAAAGATGGGTGATACTGAATTGTGCCAAAGCGCGGGATCTTCACTAAATCTTGTGGCACAAATTGCAATACATATGCCATTACGCAAATATCTGCCTTGCTGTCACGCATCGCTTGGGCAGCCTCGGGGCCCTTGAGGCTCGGAAATTGCAACATATTAAGGCCGCGAGCTAATGCAGTTTCTTTTAAGATCTCGGGTTTAGTGGCCTTTGGATTATCGGGCGGACAAAAAACTGCAACGATCTCATCGCCCCGCTCCAAAAATGCTTCGAGAGCGGCCTTACCAAAATCTTGACTACCAATTAAAGCGACGCGCATATTAGATTACTTTCTTATGACGTAAATCAATCAATTGGTCAGTACTGAACCCCAGCTCTTGCAATATCACATCGGTATGCTCGCCCAATAATGGTGAACGAGTTACTTCGGTTGGGCTATCGGATAGCTTAATTGGATTACCGACGGTCAGATACTTACCGCGAATAGGATGATCTACCTCAACCACGGTACCTGTTGCTCGCAGTGCGGGCTCCTCCGCAATTTCTTTCATGGATAAGATCGGGCCACATGGCACATCGTATTTGTTGAGCATATTCATCACCTCAAACTTGGTTAAGGTCATGGTCCATCTCTCAATTTCAGCAAAAATACCCATTAAACGGGGTAATCGGGCCATTGGTGAGGCATAGTCTTTATCAGTAATCCAATCTTCACGACCAATCACTTTACAAATTGCCTCCCAAACAGCTGCTTGTACGACAACGTAAATATAGGAATTAGGGTCCGTTTCCCAGCCTTTGCATTTCAGAATCCAACCCGGTTGCCCGCCACCCGATGCATTTCCGGCACGGGGTACTGCATCACCAAACTTGCCATTAGGAAACTGGGGATATTCTTGCATAGTACCGTTACGATCCAGGCGCTGTTGATCACGTAATTTGACACGGCATAGATTTAATACTGCATCTTGCATTGCGGCATCCACCTTCTGACCTTTACCAGAATGAGTGCGGTGATATAGCGCGGTCACAATCCCTAAAGCAAGGTGCAGACCTGTACCACTATCCCCAATCTGAGCGCCAGTAACTAATGGAGGGCCATCATCAAAGCCAGTGGTAGATGCTGAGCCGCCTGCACATTGCGCCACGTTCTCGTACACCTTGCAGTCCTCATAAGGACCAGGACCAAAGCCTTTAATCGAAGCCATGATCATCCGGGGGTTCAGGGACTGAATATGCTCCCACGTAAATCCCATCCGATCCAAAGCGCCTGGGGCAAAGTTCTCAACTAGTACATCGCACTCCTTAATTAAGCGCTCCAAAATATCTTTACCTTCTGGAGTTTTGGTGTTCACCGTAATCGAACGCTTATTGTGGTTCAGCATGGTGAAATACAAACTATCTGCATCTGGAATGTCTTGCAACTGATTGCGAGTGGCATCCCCTTCGCCGGATCGCTCCACCTTAATGACGTCGGCGCCAAACCAAGCTAATAACTGTGTACAAGTGGGTCCAGATTGAACGTGGGTGAAATCGAGGATCTTGATCCCCTCAAGTGCTTTTGCCATAAATAAGTCCTAAGAAAAGTATGAAATTTTGTTGAAAGTCATTTTACCAGCGCTGGTATTGACTGAATTGGGCTGCTGAGCCAGATTTAACCATGAGGCTAGAATCGAGACGGGCTATGAAATTCTGCCAGTCTGCCCTCTTATCTGTCTGAATGATGGTCAAAAAAATGGCGCCTGATAAAGGCGCCATTCTTAGACAGCTGGAATAAGGCTTATTGAATTACACAGCCTTAGCAGTATGCAAATTGGCAATTTGCTCCTTGGAGTATCCCAAATCGGCCAAGACCTCATCGGTGTGCTCACCCAATACTGGGGAAGGTTTTACTTCCACTTTCAAGTCAGAGAACTTAATTGGGCTACCAATGGTTAGGTACTTACCGCGCACCTTGTGGTCAACTTCCACAATCGAGCCGCTCTCACGAAGGTCAGGAGACTCCGCAAGTTCTTTCATCGACAACACTGGTGCACATGGAATATCAAACTTACGCAAAATATCCACTGCTTCATATTTAGTTTTATCTTTTAACCAGTCTTCAATGGTTGCAAAAATATCAAAAATCTTATCCTGACGAGCCTGTGCAGTCATATATGCTGGATCGGTTGCCCACTCTGGTTTGCCAAGCGCTTTGGTAATTGGCTCCCATGCATGGCCTTGAATGGTGAAATAAATATAGGCATTGGGATCCGTTTCCCAGCCTTTGCACTTTAAGACCCAGCCTGGCTGTCCACCACCACCGGCATTGCCACCGCGAGGTACAACATCACTGAACTTACCATGGGGATATTGTGGATACTCTTCAAGATAACCAATCCGATCTAAGCGCTGTTGATCACGCAACTTCACGCGGCAGAGGTTCAATACAGCATCTTGCATCGAGCAAGCAACCTTTTGACCTTTACCGGTCTTCTGACGGTGCATCAATGCGGTCAAAATACCAATCGCTAAGTGCATACCTGTATTGCTATCGCCCAAAGCAGCAGCGGAAACAGTTGGGGGGCCATCCCAGAAACCAGTGGTTGAGGCAGCACCACCAGCGCACTGAGCTACGTTCTCATAAACCTTGAGATCTTCATACGAGTGACCGTCTGAGAATCCCTTAACGGAGGCCAAAATCATTTTGGGGTTCAGTTCCATAATGCGATCCCATGAGAACCCCATGCGATCTAAGGCGCCTGGGCCAAAGTTTTCCACCATCACATCAGATACTTTAATTAACTTTTCTAGTACCTCTTTACCCTCAGCCGTTTTGGTATCCAGCGTTAAAGAACGCTTATTACCGTTGAGCATGGTGAAGTACAAAGCATCTGCATCTGGAATGTCGCGTAATTGACTACGAGTCACGTCGCCAGATCCTGGGCGCTCTACTTTAATAACATCCGCACCATAAAAACCGAGTAATTGGGTGCAAGCAGGTCCAGCTTGTACGTGGGTGAAATCGATAATGCGAATTCCGTCTAGTGGTTTAGTCATCTTGAATCTCCTTTGGACTCTATATCAATTAATTAGATTACTTCTTTGATGCTGTCGATGCTGGATTGAGATTGGTCAAACGGCCGCTCTCGGTTCCAGCGGTTTCATCAATCACCGCATTGATTACCGTTGGCTTGCCAGAAGCTAACGATTGGCTCAATGCATTCATCAGCTCTTGTGGGGTGGTTGCATTAAAACCAATGCCACCAAAAGCCTCCATCATCTTGTCGTAACGAGCGTTTTTCACAAATACTGTGGGCGCCACATCAGTACCGCCAGTTGGGTTCACATCGGTACCGCGGTATACGCCATTGTTATTGAAAACTACTGTAATAATTGGGAGGTTGTAACGGCAAATGGTTTCAAGTTCCATGCCACTAAAGCCAAAGGCGCTATCGCCCTCTATGGCAATCACAGGCTGCTTACTCACTACTGCAGCACCGATGGCGTAGCCCATACCAATCCCCATAATGCCCCAAGTACCTGAGTCAAAGCGCTTGCGGGGCTTATACATATTGACGATGCTACGAGCGTAGTCCAGAGTATTGGCGCCTTCGTTAACAATGTTCACATCAGGATTGGCTTTCACCACATCCCGAATAACGCGTAAGGCACTATGAAAGTTCATCGGGGATGGGTTTTTAGAAAGGCTTTCCTCCATCTTCGCAATGTTTTTATCGCTCTTTTCTTTAATTGCGCTAAGCCATTCTTGACTTGGTTTAGGAACGCTGGCAATTTGCTTCAAAAGCTCGTTTACACAAGAACCAACGTCTCCAATGACAGGCGCAGCAATCGGTACGTTGCTATCAATCTCAGTAGGCGCAATATCAATTTGGATAAATTTCTTCAAATGGTTGCCCCAGGTCTTGCCTTTGCCATGGGCCAAGAGCCAGTTCAAGCGAGCGCCAACCAGCATAACGGTATCTGCTTCTGCTAATACGAATGAGCGGGCAGCAGATGCACATTGCGGATGGGTATCGGGTAATAATCCTTTGGCCATCGACATGGGCAGATAGGGAATGCCAGACTTCTCTACCAAATCTTTAATCTCCTGATCGGCTTGAGCATATGCCGCACCTTTACCCAGAAGTATTAATGGACGCTTGGCTGATTTCAATACATCAATAGCGCGCTTTACCGCATCGGGCGCTGGGATTTGTTTTGGTGCCGCATCAATCACACGAAACAGCGACTCTTTACCCTTTTGGGCAGGGATACTTTGTCCCAAGAGTTGCGCGGGGAGATCTAAATAAACACCGCCTGGCCGACCCGATACCGCTGCACGAATAGCGCGTGCCACACCAATCGCAATATCTTCTGCTTTGTTGATTCGGTAGGACGCTTTAGCATAAGGTTTTGCTGCATTTAGCTGATCCATCTCTTCGTAATCACCCTGCTGTAAATCAACGATCTCGCGTTCACTAGAGCCTGAGATCAAAATCATGGGGAAGCAATTAGTGGTGGCATTAGCCAGGGCGGTTAAACCATTCAAAAATCCTGGGGCAGAAACCGTCAAGCAGATACCAGGCTTCTGGGTCATGTAACCAGCAATTGCTGCGGCATTACCTGCGTGCTGCTCATGACGAAATCCAATAAAGCGCATTCCCTCTGCTTGCGCTAAGCGTGCAAGATCGGTAATCGGAATACCAACCAAACCGAAGATAGTGTCAATATCATTTGCTTTCAGAGCATCAATAACTAAATGGAAACCATCCGTGACTGGGCTCTCTTCTGCCGCAGTATTTTCAGAATGCTCTTTTGTTGCTGTCAACATAATGCTGTCTCTCTCATTGGGATTGGCGGTTTTCAACGTTGTCTCCTTGAAAAGGGGTCTCAGTTGAGCTGAGACGAATCTTAGGTCTGCGGGGATGGATCAGCATTGACTTTCGTCAATTTCCCCTAAAATCCAATAAATACTTAGGGTTAGAGTGTATTCTAAATCCCTAAAACTCTGATGACTTATATAAATAGCTCTTTATGCTTAGTCTTTAGCCTACTAAGGGTTTCTGGGGAGAGATTGAGATATGCTGCCAGCTCTTTCTTGGGTAGGACCTCAAACAGGTTTTCGTACTTACGTAAGAATCGCTCTACTCGTCCTGGGGCATCCAGCATATGCAAGGTGATGGTGTGCGCCATGATTTCGCTCATTAAACGCATTACCTCGAACTCAAAACTTTCTTTTAATTTGGGGTGGGCATCCAAAAACTCAGCCCATTTTTTTAGTGGCATCCGTGCAACCCGAGCTTTGGTCACTGAGGCAATGCTATAGGGTGCTGAGCGTTGCAAGCGCCATGCGGCATAACTCGTTTCAATATCTTTCTCAATCGCAAAACGGAGAATCATCTCCTTGGCATCGGCACTAGATACAATCCGCTTCAGAATTCCATCCAGCACAAAGTATTGCTCCATCTGATAGCTGCCTTGACGTAGCAAAATCTCGGACTTCTTCAGATCCGAGATCTCTAGAGAACTTTCTAATTCGGTCATGCTGCTTTGATCTAAGCTTTGCAAAACAGTGTTTTGGCTTAGCTGCAAGCGAATCAGATTCTTTTCGGGATGTTTATCTAATATGGTCATGAATCTCTATCTACCTTAACCTTTCATTGTAAGCCTTTAAATAATAGGTAGAGCCCTATGAGCAAATAGGGTAATATTGATTGGTCGTGGTGCCCCAGTGCTTAGCATTGGAGTTAAACGGGAAACACTATCCAAACGTGTGCTGCCCCCGCAACGGTAAGTGAATGTGCCAATACATCGGTACTTAGGTTTGATAAGCCACTGTGTAGTCAACATGGGAAGGCTAAACCCCAAAGTTCACCAGCCCGGATACCGGCCAAGACAGGTGGAATTTCGCGGACGGGGACCTTCGCGCGCCGAGGAAAGCGCTCGTTCTATACCTGCGCCTAATTGACGCACTGATCCCTATCTACGATTTCTGTATCGCTCGCTAACGGGGAGGTTGGCAAGCATTACAACGTAGGGAATCATCATGCACTCATGCATATCTGTAAGGCCGTCTTCAAGCAAGGTGGCGCAGTTATCTGTCTTTGCTTTACTAGCAGCAACTCTTATTCATACCCAACTCGTAATGGCACAAAGCAGCAGTGTCTCAGTAGCAAATGCCAACAGCTCAATCGATCCCGTAATCGTAACAGCCACTAGAACCTCAACCAAAGCGAACGATGTTCTAGCCGATTATGTTTATATCGGCGCTGAAGAAATTGCAGATGCAGGCCAGTCTAGTCTCGTACAACTGCTTCAGAGACAAAGAGGGGTTGAAATTTCGAGTAATGGCGGCAGCGGGTCCATCGCAAATGTTTACTTACGAGGAGCAAACTCAGGGCAGACGCTAGTTTTAATTGATGGGGTTAGGTCGCAATCTTTGTCGCTAGGTACCCCATCTTGGCAAGCAATTCCGCTATCAATCATCGATCATATTGAGATTATCTTTGGTCCTCAGAGTAGTTTGTATGGGTCTGATGCAATTGGGGGTGTCGTGCAGATATTTACAAAAACGGGCGAGGGACCCGTTCACGCGGGAGCCTCTACTGGATATGGAACTTATGGTACCTCCATATCAGATGCGAGTATTTATGGCAGCACATCGGGTGATCAAAAAATTAGATATTCTTTGAGTGCCACGCAAGAAATATCAATGGGATTTGCTCCAGTTGCTCAAAATAGTTCATTCAAAACCCTCTACAACACCACACAGAGAATGGGCTATACGCGAAGTGGCGGCTCAGGAAAATTAAGTCAAGAGTGGGCCAGAGGACAGGAAATTGGACTCCAATTTTTTGCTAGCAGAAACGATAATCAATACATTAATAGATTTGCAAGCAATGCTTCAAGTAGTCAAATTAATAATTTAAGTACCTATTCATTATTCTCAAAAAATAAAATTACTGATGTATGGAAAAGTCTAGTTCAGATCTCGCAATCGTATGACTTATCTCAAGATATATCGGGTGGTTATACCTCAACATATAACTCAAAACAAAATATCTATACCTGGCAAAACGATATTAACGTTGGCGCTGATTTGATTCAGCTTGTAGTGGAACGAAAAAATGCTAATTTAACTACTCCTGGTGAAACAACATATACATCAGCAGCTAGTCAAATAACCAATTCTTTTGCCGGTGCTTACCAGTTAAAACGTCGATCTCATTTAGGTAACGTCAGTATTCGTAGCGATAGTATTACCGGCTATGGCTCGCAAACGACTGGCAACATTGCGTACGGTTATTTATTTTCAAAGCAGTTAAGGGGAAATATTAATTACGGAACAGGCTTTAAGGCGCCTTCTTTTAATGACTTGTTCTTCACTGACTATGGCATTCCAACTTTGCAACCCGAAAAAAGCAAAAACTCCGAGATCGGTTTGCACTATGAAACAAGACAATACGACGCACGTCTAATAGCGTATAGCAATTCCATTACCAACTTAATTCAGACTTCGTATAGTGGATGTCCATCCGGGTATTCTTATTGCGCAAGTAATGTGGCAAATGCCAAAATTACTGGTTTATCCATAGGTGGCACTATCCGATCAGGCTATTTTTCTTTGAAGGGGTCGTTTAATCAACAAAACCCGGTTGACGAAAATACTGGGTATGTCTTGGCTAAGCGTGCCCGTCAATTCGGTAATGTTGGTACGGAATATAAAAGTACTCGATTGGTTGCTGGGGTTGAGGGTACTTTTCAGGCCAACCGGAATGATGTTGCAAACACAGACTATATGGGTGGCTATGCAATCTATAACCTTTATGGTAATTATGAGTTTGCCAAAGACTGGACCTTATTTGGCCGTTGGAACAATATCTTTAATAAGGATTACCAGCTGTCTTATGGTTACAACACCCCAGGATCCAATCTCTTTGTAGGAGTGCGGTATGCTATGAAATAATCATTTTGGGTTGATTTAGGTCTAAAATAAGTCTTAGCTAAGGAGAAAACATGTTTAATCTATCCACCAAACAAACAGTTGCGGTTGCAGCTGTTTTCTCCTTGGTCCTTTGGGCAACACGGGGACAACACGTTGCCTCTTTGTTTGGTCTGCCAGATGCAACTTGGGCAATCTCATTTATGGTGGGCTTCTTATTTGGTCCCCTCCTTTTTGCAATCGTTTTAGCACAAGCCTTCCTAATTGACTATCTATCGATGGGAAGTTATCTCTTCAACCTTGCTTACCTTGCGCTACTACCCGCCTACCTCGCTTTGTACTTTGCTGGCAAATGGTTTCGAGGTCAATATGACAAACAAGGTTTTGCATTGGGTGCCTTTGCCCTTTCCTTTGTCGGTGGCGTTGCTATTTGTGAATTCATTTCGAGTGGCTCGTTCTACTTTCAGAAAAGCATGGCTTCGATGAGTGGCTTTGTTGAACTCTTTGGTCAATATTTCTTTGGCAACCTGTTCTTTGCCTTTTGCTATGTCCTAGTCTTTACCCTCGCCTTCTACTTAGCAGTTGGTGCCACGAATAAGAAACTGGCATAAGCGCACTTGATCACATCACCATGGCGCACGATTCTTTAGAACAAGCCCTACGGCGCCTCTCTGAGAAATTAAAGATGGTGAACTCTTCTGTTGAGGCTTTGCGTCATGACCGCATCATGCTAGAAGGTAAGATTGAAGATGCTCAAAAAAGAATTGAGCACATTCTCAAGCGCCTGCCAGAGCAAAACGACTCTCGGCAAATGAATTTGCTGACCGATACCACTCCCCCTGTAGACAAGGACCATGACTCAACAACGCATTGAGGTCAGCCTAGCTGGCCATAAAATTAC
>DBCI01000085.1:0-2691 GCA_002292975.1 Polynucleobacter sp. UBA962
ACGCTTCCCTCGCTGCATCCCATGGCAAGAGCAGTCTCGGCCGTACTGAGCTCATCCCAATAACGCATGAGGAAGGCTTCTCGTTGACGAATTGGTAATTTTGTTATTTCAGCCTCCAGGATAACCAACAATTGACTTTGCACGAGCTTTTCCTCCCCGGTTTGGGGCATTTGGGCCTCGTCCCTGATTTCAAGCAGCTCTAAGGGGTCAAAGCCATCCTCGCCGTCTTGACCCGAGCCAAGCGAGGAGAAAGAGGTCTCATAGGCATTTCGGACCTTTTGACGTCTAAACCAATCGTGAATACGGTTTTGTAGAATCCGGGTAAAGATGAGAGGAAGTTCGCTCGCAGGGCGATCACCATATTTTTCAGTCAGGCTAATCATGGCATCTTGAACAATATCTAGGGCGCTAGCATCATCGCGAACGGCATAAACAGCCTGTTTAAAGGCTTTTTTCTCAATGCCGGCTAGGAATAGGTTCAGTTCGTGGGCGGACGCCATACTAAATCGGGGGCTTGCAAAATAGGTTGATTGGGAACAAATTCGCTTATAAATCGATCTGAATTAAGGGCTTAGCTCGCTCATTCTAGGCTATTGCTTTACAATATAAGGCTTACCGCAAAGAAACCATCCATGAAGTGGCTTTAATTTTCTGCGCGGCGGTGCCGTTCGAACCCGGACCATAAGTAAGGGACAGAACAGCCTAAACAATTTTTTGCCGAAAATTGCAAAGGAAAAGGAAAAATGAATACAACAAGTGCTGAGTTTTTAGCGAATAAAGCTGGTCAAACCCCAAGTGGGGTAATTTCAGAAAATAATATGCTTGCCTCCGGACCAGAAATGATTGGTGCTGAGATGCTCGTGCATGCTCTCCATGCCGAAGGTGTTGAATATGTGTGGGGTTATCCCGGCGGGGCTGTACTCTTTATTTACGATGAGATCTTCAAGCAAGATAAGTTTGAACACATCTTAGTTCGTCATGAGCAAGCCGCTGTGCATGCTGCCGATGGTTATGCTCGCGCTACCGGGAAGGTTGGAGTTGCGTTGGTTACTTCTGGCCCAGGCGTGACCAATGCGGTGACAGGTATTGCCACTGCTTACACCGATTCGATCCCAATGGTCATCATTACCGGTAACGTACCAACGTATGCGATTGGGGAAGATGCTTTCCAAGAAGCAGACACGGTTGGTATTACGCGTCCGATCGTCAAACATAATTTTTTAGTCAAAGATATTAAAGATCTTGCCTTAACCTTGAAAAAGGCATTTCATATCGCACGTACCGGCCGACCTGGCCCCGTTTTGGTCGATATTCCAAAGGATATATCGGCAACCAAAGGTCCATTTATTTACCCGGATACTTTAAATATGCGTTCATATAACCCAGTGGTTAAGGGTCATAGTGGACAAATTCGTAAAGCCGTCTCTTTATTACAAGAGGCAGAGCGCCCCTATATTTATACCGGCGGTGGCATCATCATGGCGGATGCTGCTCTGCAGTTAAAAGAGTTTGCAGAACTTTTGGGCTATCCAGTAACCAATACCTTGATGGGTTTGGGTGGTTTCCCTGGAACCCATCAGCAGTTTATTGGCATGCTTGGCATGCATGGCACCTACGAGGCCAACATGGCCATGCAGCATTGCGATGTATTAATTGCGATTGGCGCACGATTTGATGATCGTGTAATTGGTAATCCAGCGCACTTTGCAAGCCACCCGCGCAAGATTATTCATATTGATATCGATCCGTCCGTGATCTCCAAGCGAGTCAAGGTGGACGTTCCAATTGTTGGCGATCTCAAAGAGATCTTGGTAGACATGTCTGCACAGATTCGGAGTGCGCCTGCTCGTAAAAATCAAGCTAAGGTTAAAGCCTGGTGGGATCAGATTGCGCTATGGCAAACAAAAGATTGTTTGAAGTACGATACCAAATCGCAAATTGTGAAGCCACAGTATGTCGTTCAAAAACTTTGGGAGTTAACCAAGGGTGATGCCTATATTTGTTCTGATGTAGGTCAACATCAAATGTGGGCTGCTCAGTTTTATAAGTTTGATGAACCCCGGCGCTGGATTAACTCTGGTGGACTTGGCACCATGGGCGTTGGCTTGCCCTATGCCATGGGGATTAAGAAAGCCTTTCCTGATAAAGAGGTGGTCACCGTGACCGGTGAGGGCTCTATTCAGATGTGTATTCAAGAACTCTCTACGCTTACGCAATACAACACTCCGATCAAGATTGTTTCTCTGAACAATCGGTATTTGGGGATGGTGCGTCAGTGGCAAGAGCTCACCTATAGCAAGCGCTATTCCAGCTCGTATATGGACTCCTTGCCAGATTTCGTGAAGCTAGCAGAGGCTTATGGACATGTCGGTATGCGAATTGAAACGAAAGCCGATGTGGAGCCTGCCCTCAAAGAGGCATTCAAGCTCAAAGATAGAACCGTATTTATGGATTTCCAGATCGATCCAGAAGAAAACGTTTGGCCAATGGTGCAAGCCGGTAAGGGCATTAGCGAGATGTTGCTGGGAAGTGAGGATTTGTAATGCGCCACATTATTTCTGTCTTGCTAGAAAATGAACCTGGTGCTTTATCACGAGTAGTTGGTCTTTTCTCAGCGCGTGGTTACAACATTGAGACTCTTAGCGTTGCGCCTACTGAGGATCCCTCGCTATCGCGCATGACCATAGTGAC
>DBCI01000085.1:2771-6418 GCA_002292975.1 Polynucleobacter sp. UBA962
GTATTTGATTTAACCGAGGGTGCGCATTTAGAGCGTGAGCTCATGATGATTAAAGTACGTGCGGTTGGTAAGGAACGAGAAGAGCTCAAGCGGACAGCTGATATTTTTAGAGGCCGCATTATTGATGTGACCGATAAAAGTTACACCATTGAGCTAACGGGTGTAGGTAGTAAGCTTGATGCATTTATCAGCGCCATTGATCGTGCATCCATTCTTGAGACTGTACGTTCAGGCGGTTCTGGTATTGGCCGTGGTGAACGGATTCTCAAGGTTTAATTTCAATCATTCTTCGTTTAATTAAGGAAAAAGTATGAAAGTTTTTTATGACAAGGACGCCGATCTGTCCCTGATCAAAGGTAAGAAGGTAACAATTATTGGTTACGGTTCACAGGGTCATGCCCATGCACAGAACTTGAATGACTCCGGTGTGAAAGTCACGGTTGGTCTTCGTAAAGACGGAGCCTCCTGGAAAAAAGCAGCCAATGCTGGTTTGCAAGTCAAGGAAGTTGCTGAGGCTGTGAAAGATGCTGATGTGGTGATGATGCTCCTGCCAGATGAGCAAATTGGCGAAGTTTATAAGAATGAAGTGCATGGCAATATGAAGCAGGGTGCTGCCTTGGCATTTGCGCATGGCTTTAATGTGCATTACGGACAAGTTGTTCCCCGCGCTGATTTAGATGTCATCATGATTGCACCGAAGGCTCCCGGACATACTGTGCGCAGTACCTATACCCAAGGTGGTGGTGTGCCACACCTCATTGCTGTATATCAAGATAAATCTGGTGCTGCACGTGATTTAGCTCTCTCGTATGCAACTGCAAACGGCGGTGGCCGCGCGGGTGTGATAGAGACTAATTTCCGTGAAGAAACAGAAACCGATTTGTTCGGTGAGCAGGCAGTTCTCTGTGGTGGTACTGTCGAACTCATTAAGGCTGGATACGAGACCCTGGTGGAAGCAGGTTATGCCCCAGAAATGGCTTACTTTGAGTGTTTGCATGAACTCAAATTGATTGTGGACTTGATCTATGAGGGCGGTATTGCCAATATGAACTATTCGATTTCGAATAACGCAGAGTATGGTGAGTATGTTACTGGTCCCAAGATTGTGACTGAGGAAACCAAGAACGCAATGCGCAAAGCGTTGCACGATATTCAAACGGGCGAGTATGCCAAGAGCTTCATCCTTGAAAATCGTGCTGGCGCTCCAACCTTGATGTCACGCCGTCGCTTGACTGCTGAACATGAGATTGAGGTGGTGGGTGCAAAATTACGCGCCATGATGCCTTGGATTGCAAAGAACAAATTAGTCGATCAATCCAAGAACTAATTCATAGAAAGTAGATCAATTTATGATGTATCCACACCCCATCATCGCTAAAGAGGGATGGTTGTATTTGGTAGTGATCGGGGTGCTTGCCTTTGTCGTGCATCGCATTGGCGGTTTCTTTTGGTCTTGGCCTCTATGGTTATTTTTTGTTTTCACTCTCCAGTTCTTTCGTGACCCCCAGCGCATCGCCCCGCTTGGTAAGGACCTTGTCTTGTCACCAGCCGATGGCAGGATCGTGGTCGTTGAGAAATCACATGATCCCTATGCAAATCGTGAGGCATTAAAAATCAGTGTTTTTATGAATGTATTTAATGTGCATTCCAACCGCTCTGCTGTGAATGGATTGGTTAAACAAGTGACCTATTTCCCCGGAAAGTTTTTTAATGCCAGCATTGATAAGGCTTCGACTGAGAATGAGCGTAATGCAGTAGTAATCGATGCGAATGGCAAGGTCGTTACCTTAGTGCAGATTGCCGGTTTAGTAGCGCGCCGTATTCTTTGTTATATCCACAGTAATGATCAGGTGAAGCGGGGAGAGCGTTATGGTTTTATTCGGTTTGGCTCACGGGTGGATGTTTATTTACCTCTAGATGCAGAACCTTTGGTTAGTGTTGGTGAAAAAGTATTTGCAACGAATACGGCATTAGCGCGTCTACCAGGATTAGATTGATACATGTTGCCACGCCGTAAATTCCGCCAAGATCGTCTCCGATTTCTGAGGAATAGAAACGTACAACGCCAAGACTGGGATGGTCATGACGAATCGCTTGATGAGGATTCGGTTGCAGCCCCTATTCGACCCCGTAATAAAAGCATTTATTTGCTTCCCAATGCATTTACGACCGCCGCCTTGTTCTGCGGATTCTTTGCCATCGTCAATGCCATGAATCACCGTTTTGAAGTTGCTGCCATTGCTATTTTTGCTGCATTGGTCTTGGATGGTATGGATGGTCGTATTGCTCGCATGACCAATACCCAAAGTGCTTTTGGTGAACAATATGACTCACTAGCTGATATGGTCTCCTTTGGTGTGGCCCCTGCACTTGTTGCCTATGAGTGGGTCTTAAAGGATCTTGGGAAGTGGGGCTGGTTGGCTGCCTTTACGTATTGTGCAGGCGCTGCTCTACGTTTAGCTCGCTTTAATGCCAACATCGGGGTGGTCGATAAGAAATTTTTTCAGGGTCTTCCCAGCCCAGCCGCCGCTGCCTTAATTGCAGGTTTTATTTGGTTAGCCGATGACAATAAGATTCCGGTTAAGGATTCTGCAATTCCAATCGTCACCTTTTTTATCACCATCTATGCAGGCCTAACCATGGTATCCAATGCGCGTTTTTATAGTGGCAAGGCACTGGATGTTCGTTACCGTGTTCCATTTTGGGTCATGGTTTTGCTGATTTTGGGATTTGTCTTGATCTCTACCAATCCACCCCTGACCTTATTTGGTGTGTTTGTGGTGTACGCCTTATCGGGCTATGTACTCTGGCTGTGGGAGAGGGCTAGAGGACGCCGAATTGGTGGGGAAACTACAGCTATCCACAAATCAGATTAAATGCGGTATAGTTAAGTCATGTTATTGAAACCAAGCGCACTTTTACTACTTCTACTAGCACTGGGCTTACGGCTCGGGGCGGGTCGCGCTTAGCAAAATGAATTCGTAGTTACTAGCTAACCAACCAGCCCCAGCCAAACAGCTGGGGTTTTTGTTTTATGGAAAAGAGATAATACGCAGAGTGAAAGAGGGAAATGGAATGAGCGACAAATTAATCATTTTTGATACCACCTTACGCGATGGTGAACAGTCACCTGGGGCATCCATGACCCGTGATGAAAAGGTTCGGATTGCGCGTCAGTTAGAGCGCTTGCATGTGGACGTGATTGAGGCCGGCTTTGCTGCCAGCTCGGATGGTGACTTTGCAGCTATTAGTGCAGTTGCCGCAGCTGTGAAGGACTCGATTATTTGCTCTTTAGCAAGAGCGAATGACGCTGATATTACGCGCGCATCCGACGCCTTAAAAGCTGCGAATGCAAAACGAATCCATGTGTTCTTGGCAACAAGTGCTTTACATATGGAAAAGAAGTTGCGTATGACGCCTGATCAAGTATTCGAGCAGGCAAAGAAATCCATTCGCTTTGCCAGAAATTTAGCGAGTGATATCGAGTTCTCTCCAGAAGATGGTTATCGCTCGGATATGGATTTTTTATGCCGAGTTTTGGAGGCCGTGATTACTGAAGGTGCTACAACGATTAATGTGCCTGACACAGTGGGTTACGCAGTGCCTGAGTTGTATGGTGAGTTTATTAAAACCTTGCGTACTCGTAT
>DBCI01000033.1 GCA_002292975.1 Polynucleobacter sp. UBA962
GGCAATTAATGGCGTCCTCGTGGCGCCATTTTTTTCTCAACACAAATATATGCTCAAACGAACATACTTTCCTAGCGACGATCGGCCTATTGCGGTAGTGATTGGCAGTGGCTTTGGTGGTTTAGCAGCAGCTATTCGGTTGTCCCATAAAGGCTACCGCGTGAAGATCTTAGAGAAGCTGGATAAACCTGGCGGGCGCGCTTATGTGTATCAGCGCGATGGTTATACCTTTGATGCTGGCCCAACCATTATTACAGCACCATTTCTGTTAAAAGAGCTGTGGGAGTTGTGCGGTGAAAAACTAGAGACCGATGTTGATTTGCGCTTAATGGATCCCTTCTACCGTATTCGTTTTGATGATGGTACCCACTTTGATTACACCGGCGATTTGCAGCGTATGCGTGAGGAGGTTGCTAAGTTTAGTCCTACTGATTTACCAGGTTACGATCGCTTTTTGGCAGAGGCTGAGAAGTGCTATCAGTTGGGCTTTGAAGAGCTCAGTCACGTTGCATTTGATTCCTTAAGCGACGTTGCAGAAGCGCTTCCTTCTATGATTAAGATGAAGGCATGGGAGAGCATTTACACCTTAGTAGCGCGCCATCTAAAGAATGACAAATTACGTCAAGTGATGAGTTTTCATCCGCTATTAATTGGTGGCAATCCATTCTCAGTCACAGCCGTGTATTCACTGATTAATTCTTTAGAACGCAAACATGGGGTCTTCTCAGCTATGGGAGGAACCGGTGCTTTGATCAAAGGCTTAGTTCGTCTATTGGGTGATTTGGGTGTAAGTGTGCAATGTAATACTGAAGTAAAACGAATTGAAGTTCGTGATGGTAAAGCAGTCGGGGTTAGCCTGGCAGACGGTGATTTTGTTCCAGCCGATATTGTGGTGTCGAATGCTGATGCTGCATGGACCTACCAGAAATTGATTGAGCCACAACACCGAAGAGTTTGGACCGATAAAAAAGTAGAGCGTAGCAAGTACTCGATGAGCTTATTTGTTTGGTACTTTGGTACCAATCGCCAATATCACGATGTACCCCATCATATGATCTTATTGGGTAAGCGTTATCGGGAGCTACTAACGGACATCTTTAAGCGTAAAGTCCTAGCCGAAGACTTTAGCTTGTATTTGCATCGACCCACAGCAACGGATCCGAGTTTGGCTCCAGATGGGCACGATACTTTCTACGTACTCGCACCAGTCCCTAATTTAGATAGTGGTACAAACTGGCAAGAACAGGCGGAGCCTTATCGACAAGCCATCGCACAGTATTTGGATCAATCGGTATTGCCAGGTTTACAAGATCATGTGACCACCTCTTTCTTAATGACCCCGCAAGATTTTCAGGATCGACTGTTATCGGTAAAGGGCGCAGCCTTCGGTTTTGAACCATTGCTCCTACAAAGTGCGTGGTTTAGGCCTCATAACCGTAGTGAGGATGTAAAAGGTTTATACATGGTCGGTGCGGGCACACATCCTGGGGCAGGGATACCAGGGGTCTTGTCATCTGCTAAGGCTTTGATGTCCGTTGTTCCACACCCAGTCAACGTTGCGACAGGATATGCCAAATGAATCGAAGCTCAAACCACTTTGACGATGATTTAAATCAATGCGTTCAGACCATGCGGGACGGCTCAAAATCCTTCTTTGCTGCTTCGCGTGTCCTCCCAAGTCGCGTGCGTGATCCTGCTACCGCTCTATATGCCTTTTGCCGAATCACCGACGACATTGCCGATGCGGCCGATGCTACTGCGGAATCTATCCATACTTTGCAAGAACGACTTACTGCGATTTATGCAGGACATCCGAGCGATATTCCTGCGGATCGGGCACTTTCCGAAGTGGTGAGGGCATTTGATATTCCAAAAGAATTACCCCTTGCCTTAATTGAGGGCTATGAGTGGGATACGCAATACCGGACTTATGAGACCTTTGATGATTTATTAGATTACTGCGCACGTGTTGCCGGTACTGTTGGCGCCATGATGTGTTTGATTATGGGTAAACGCGAACCAGAGACCCTGGCGCGAGCATGTGATCTTGGTTTAGCCATGCAATTAACAAATATTGCCCGCGACGTGGGTGAAGATGCCTTAAATGGTCGTATCTATCTTCCCTTGCAGTGGCTAAGAGAAGAGGGCATTAACAAAGAAGAGTGGTTACAAAATCCTCAATTTAATGAATCTCTTTCCAGAGTAGTGGCACGATTATTAAAAGAAGCAGATCTACTTTATAAACAGGCTGAGATTGGTATTAGTGATTTGCCATGGGATTGCCGACCTGCAATACAGGCGGCGCGTTTGATTTACGCCGAGATCGGTCGTGAGCTAGAACGTTTAAATCTTGATTCTGTGTCGGTACGCGCCGTGGTCTCGAAGCAGCGTAAATTAGTTCTGCTAACACACGCAGCCTCGGCGATCATTGCTAAGTTCTCGAGTCGCCGCATGGCAAAAGAGGCCCATCGCTCGATTCAGTTTTTGATTGATGCAGTCAGCAAAACACCGCATATTCGTCACTACGGCGGAACTATCTATGAGCGACTAACGTGGGTAGTTGATCTACTGGAGCGTGTTGAAGAGCGAAAGCGCGAAGCGGAACTTAGCGTTGAGGACCGGTTTCAGAGAAGCTAGCAAGTATTCTTATTTCACCCTTGGCATCCGCCATGGCAACATAAATTGCACTGCCCACGAAGATAATCTAGGTACATCTAAGGTTTCATGAAAGGATGTTACGCGCTCCCCCAAAAGCTCACTACTGAGTACTGAGCGTGCATAAAAGGGAGTGTCTTCTAGTGTTTCTAGAATTTCCAAAGAAGCCTGGCTGGGATTACGCATTTGCCGCTGAATGCGCCAACCAGTCTTGGGTAAAGCTTGCCGTGGTGGTGGGTCAAAGTTTTCAATTCGCCCATCTGGATGAAATACTAAACCCAACAATTTCTCAACCCCATTCTTTTGCCGTACATCATAAATAACGGCTGTACGTCCACCACTGAGTTCTGCCCGCGACCAATCCCAATCTTTAAACGGAATAGTAATAGGCTCATCACCCTCATTGGAATCAAAATAGGCATTACCTTGCCACTTCAGTTTAGGTGAGTCTAGTTCAACCTCAATGCGGGCAGAGGGCGCAAGCGGACCCCAGCGGTGTTTACCCTGATCATCTAAGCTGGTCGAGAAATTAAATAGTTGTCGCGGAAATAATTTAAAGTGGCCGGCAACACGTTGCCCAAAAGGAACAGCGCGCTCGTAAATATCAACCCGTAAATGATCGCCATGCCAGCGAAGACTACTCGGGCCAATGACAAAATCAGTTTGATTGCGAGAGATGCTCGCCGCACTCCGCTCGGTCATGGTCCAGCGTTTATTACCAGGACTATAAATAGCTAAATTAATGGCACAATGATTTTCTGGATCTACAGATTTAGAACGACGCTGAGCCCACGCATAGTAGGGAGAGAACACGCTCCCCACGAACGCAATCATGACCAGACCATGCTGGCCATCATCGCTTAAGGCATCGACATACCACCAGAGATAAGCACCCGACCGGACCGCTTGATCAAACCGAGGTGAGCCATCAGAGTTGCGGCCGCCATACGACCCGAGAGCGCCGCCATCGGTACTCCCGCTCCCGGATGCGCGCTGCCCCCCGCTAGGTAGAGACCCGGAATGGTGGTGTGTGCTGCTGGCCGTCGAAAGGTATCCATCCAACCGTGGTTGGCTTGGCCATAAAGTGCCCCACCGGTTGCCGGAAAGAGGCGATGAAAATCCTGTGGCGAGGTGCGAGTTACGATCGCATCCTCCAAAGAGAGGTCGAGGCCACAGTGGCGTAATAGAGAAAATGCTTTTTCTTGACATGATTCAATCTCACTAAGGGAGGGTTGATTGTGGTCCCCAATTGCTGGAGCGTTCACTAAACAGAGCATGCGCTCACCATCAGGATGCGTAAGATGGGTATCGGTTTGATCTTGTGCGCAGACATACACGGTAGGATTTTGTGGAAGACGCTTACGGTAAAAAATATCGGTGAACTCAGAGGCGTAATCTTGGTTAAAAAAGACGTTGTGACGAACCAAAGGAAACCCCTTGGGTTTTGCAAACATCGACCAAGTAATCGCAGAAAGCGAGCGAGTTGTTTGGCTAACTGGCGAAGCTGATTGATTTGCTAATCCCAGTAGCCCCGTTTGTAAGGCCATTGCATCACCGTTAAAGATAATGTTATCCGTAGCGATGACCTCACCATTACTTAGGCGTACCCCAGATACTTTGCCAGCACTTTGTATGATTTCTTCACAGTTCATGCCGGTGATGAACTGCACACCCTTAGCTTCCGCTAACTTTGTGATGGCTTCTGTAATGGCAACCATGCCACCTTGCACTGCCCAAACTCCTTGCATTTCGACATCCGCAATCAGCATGAGGGTTGCAGGAGCTTGCGAAGGGGATGAGCCACAATAGGTGGCATAGCGACTAAAGAGTTGATGAATACGAGGATCCTTAAAGTAACGTGACAAGCTCTTCCACAAATCATTAAACAGACCAATCTCGTAGAGAGCCTTTGATCCCATGGGGCCAAGATCGCTCATCATCCCCATCATGGATGGACGTGCGGAGAGCATGTAAGGTTTCTCAAGGGCGCGATATAGCTTGCTAGCCTGCTGACAAAAATTCATAAAGCGATTAGCCTCTGCTGCACCTGCAAAATCATGAATCGCCTGTGCCGATTGCTCACGATTTGCATATAGATCTAAGCGTTCTGCCGGACCCCAAGCATGTCTAGCTAAGATCTGAAGTTGGTCAATATGTAAAACATCTTCTAATTGACAGCCCGCATTTTGAAAGATGCCATCAAAGACCCAGCGCATCGTAAAGACCGTTGGACCAGAATCTACACCCTTACCACCACACTCAATTTGACGGATTTTGCCACCAAGTTTTTGTTCTTTCTCTACCAAAATTACTGGAAGGCCAGCACTTGCCATATCTAGGGCGCTGACGAGACCGCCAATACCGCCACCAATAACAACAATAGGCTTGTTTTTAGGTGACTTAGTCAAGCGTTCTTCCTTTCCAAGAGCCCTCTGCATCAAAGGGTTGGAAGCGTGCAAACATCGATTCAGAAAAATAATTACCTTGCATGGCGGCTTTGATTGCTGTGAGGTGTGCACCAGATCGAGCATACGTATCCATCGCAGCCTGCGAGTTCCAAATGGTAAAGGTGGCTTGACGCAAAACTGGAGCCTCACCAATACCGGCAGAGATTAAACATCCAGCACTCTGTTGTAAATCAGTTTGAGCCGATGGCGCCTTTGACCAAAATGAAAGCGCTCGCGTTGGCTTAATCGAAGCTCGGGTCAAAGATGCAACCGGACCGGAAGTGGGTGGGGACGTAGATTCTTGTAGTTGATGGCCTGACCAACGCCCCTTTACCGAGTAGGCTCGCAGTTTTACTGTAAATAATTCGCTTGCATGACTTCGGTACCAATCTAATAATGGTGACTCATGCATAAATCGATTGGCTTGTTCAAGCCCTTCAAAAAGACAAAATAGGCCTTGATGAGTTCCGCTCGGGCTAATTAAGAATCCACCATTTTTACCCGATCCCATATGCTTTTGCAGCAGAAGACCTTGTGGTCGGTATAGGCTAAATCGGTTAAACATCAGACGGGCAATACCAGAATATTTGGCTTGCGGTTTGATATTGACCAAGGCCATGACCGCTACCTGATTAGACATCTTATTCCTCGATATCGCTATCTTTGCTTTGGTCGCTCAGATCGTATTTACGTAATTTAATATATAAACTTTGCCGAGAGAGCCCCAGCATCTCCGATGCGGATACCCGATTCCCGCGTGTGAGGTCGAGTGCGGCCTTGATACAGAGTTGCTCAATTAAATCAGTAGTCTCATTAATAATTTCTTTGAGAGGCAGGCGACCCACGAGTTGGGTGAGTTCCTCGCTCGAGCGAGTAATGGACTCTTCAGGCTGTATCTTAGAGCGTATGCGTGAGCCTACTTCTCGGATAGTAAATCCAAGACAGGCATGTGGGTAGGGTACGGATACTGCAGAAATCTCAACGGGATGCAAAGTACCAAAGGAGTCACGAATTGAGGTAGCAAATAACTTAATGGACCCTTTTTCATGGAGATTGGACAACATCACACGCAAATCAACACTAGAACGCTCTAGCCAACGGTCTAGGGGCTCATTCAGAATTTGTTCCAGTTTGTCTGACATGATTAAGCGCAAGAAAGCTTGATTAGCCGTTAAGATCTTTCCTGCTGAGTTGGTCACAATAAAACCATCGGGCGCCTTTTCAAGGGCCTGTATGACCAGTGATTGCGCATTTGAATCATGACGATCAACCAACTCACCAGAGCGCTTCAGGGTAACTAGAATTAGCGATTGATTTTCATTACGAAATGGCGCTGCCGATAGATAGACCTCTTGGCCACTCAAAATACTCGTATTTAACTCTGCTACTGTGCTGGTATACGCTACCTTACTAAGAAGAGATTGAACCTGAATTCGATCCCCCTTTGTGAGGTAGTCCATTAACAAGCGACCACTTAATTTTTTTACCGAGTCACCGAGCAAATCAGCAGCACGTGGATTTGCTTCAATCACTTTGAACGTATTGGCATCTAAAACAATCACTGCCTCAGATGCCATTTCAAATAGAACACGATAGCGTGTCTCTAATTGGCGTAAGCGGGTATAGTCGCGTTCAATGGCCTGTTGAGCATCAACCAGGCGCTGTTGCAATAAGGAAATTTCTCGGAGATCGCGCGCGAGTGCAATGATCTGTCCAGTGCTACCAACCTTTAAAGTTGCACATAGCAGTGGTAAATCGGCCGAGCCAGGAGAAGGTACATTAATTTGTCTAAAACGAGACAGACTCGTCTCATTTGCATCTTGGAGGAGAGCCTGTATTTTGGGACGACTTTCGCTGGTAACTACATCTAACCAATTTTTACCAACCCAACTTTCTAAGCTTGGGCTTCGTAAATCGGGGTTACCAAAGGCAATACTTTGAATAACGCCCTCTCGATTTAATGTTAACGAGATATCTGCAGATGCTTGAACAATATGAGCAACTTCATCTGGATTGAGTTGCCCTAGGACATGAGCTGGGCCGGTTGTGCTGTTCACTATCTACTCGTGTATCGACTTAATTAAACGCGTGATTTTAAGATATTTTCTGCTGCCACAACTGCATCTGCAGCACTTAAGGTACAAATATCCGCTACACAATCATCCATAAGTTCTGGTTTTGCATTAAATAATGCGCCGCCCGCCATAATGCCAATTTGTGAGTTGAGGGATGCTCGCCTTATCTGTGGAATGAGTGCCTGCAGTTTGTCCCACTGCAACTCATACGAAATAGAAATACCAACCACATCGAAATGCTCCTTAGAACACAAGTCTAAGATCTCTTCCTCACTGGGGCTAGGAGTTGAGCAAATATTCCAACCTGCTTGGGTAAAGAACTCGCTCAGCATAAAAACACCCATCGTATGTTGGGAGTGTGGCATCGCAAAGAGTAAGGCCTTGCCTGAAAAACTGCGGTGATGATTTTGTTCATTCCGAAAATCGGGACTTAGTTCTTGCATGATGTACTGAATACGACCCAATGCCAGGGTGACTGTTGTAAAGCTATGTTCATCGAGCTCCCAATAGCATTGCATTCGTCTGGCAGCGGGGGCAATTAGATGGAGGTAGAGCTCGTTGAGTGATCGACCCTCTAGACGTAAGGACTTGATATAGCCCATGCAAATTTCATTTGAACTATTAATTAATAGTTCAGCAAAGTACTTCACATCATCCGCAGAGATAGGCTCATCGTTATGGGAAGCAAGCGCCTGATTTGTATTGCAATGTTGGATTAATAGTCGGGGGATGATTTGAGCCTCGATGGTTTTATTTAATAGATGAGCAAGTTCATGGGGGGAGGGCCCTCCCATGGTCTCGGGTTCCAAGCTCGGTAGTAGAGCACTTAAGCGGAACTTTTTTAGCCATCCTCTACCTTCCTTTTCGTTTGTTGAATTACTTTTGCTAGTTTGTAGATTTAAATGATCCACTTTTATCTGTCCCCATACTGTTCAGTCATGTTGCAATGCAACATTTATTACATCCAAGACCCAAAATCACCCAAAAAACACGGGGTTTTTGGCCCTGAATAACTCAAAAAGGCGGCCCCAAATTGCCTTTTTCTTCGATATCTATAAGGTTAACCACTACTTGGCCTAACTGTCAAAATAATTTGACACTTATAAGGGTTTATTCTTAGATTTGAAAACATAAAAAAGCGTAAACTTAGGTTTACATATTTATATAGGAGCCAGGCTGCATAAGGAAGAAAGAGCACATGGCAAGTCAATTACAACCCCTTTATACCCCAGAAGAGCGGCTTCGACGCAATCGCTCGAAGTGGACCTTGGTCCAAGGTGTCTTGGCACCTGTGCAATTTCTAGTGTTTTTAATCAGCCTTTATCTTGTTCTGCGATTTCTATTCACGGGTGAGGGTGAGTTTGCGGCAAATACCTCCGTTGTAATTAAAACCCTCTTTTTATACGCCATCATGATTACAGGGAGTATTTGGGAGAAAGAAGTCTTCGGGCGCTATCTTTTTGCACCCGCTTTCTATTGGGAAGACGTCTTCAGTATGCTGGTTTTATTCTTGCATACCGCCTATTTGCTTGCTCTCGGTTTTGGTTTTCTAGAAATGCGCCAACTCATGCTATTGGCCTTGGCGGCATATCTGGCATATGTGATTAATGCGGGTCAGTTCTTATGGAAGTTGCGTCAAGCACGACTTCAAGAGGCAAAGCAATCTATCGATAGGGTGATGGCATGAACCGTATTATTCCTTTGCAATCTGCACCAGCAGGATGCGACTCCGTTACACCATTAAATATTCTGAAAGAGAGGGGGCAGCGAGAAGTCTTTTGCGGCCTAACCGGAATTATTTGGTTGCATCGAAAAATTCAGGATGCGTTTTTCTTGGTGGTAGGTTCGCGAACCTGCGCTCACCTTGTCCAGTCTGCTGCAGGAGTCATGATTTTTGCCGAACCTCGGTTTGCCACTGCCATCATTGACGATCACGATCTAGCTGGTTTAGCAGATGCGAATGAAGAGCTTGATCGGGTAGTAAATCAGCTCTTAACTCGTCGGCCGGATATTAAGATGCTGTTTTTGGTCGGGTCATGCCCCTCCGAGGTCATCAAACTCGATTTGTCACGCGCTGCTGAGCGTCTCAGCAAAACATACACACCACGCGTGCGAATTTTGAACTACTCAGGTAGCGGTATTGAAACAACGTTTACGCAGGGTGAGGATGCATGTCTGGCCGCTCTTGCTAAAGAAATTCCGCAAGCTAGCGAGCCAACTACACAGGCAGAGGTTGATCTTTTAATCGTCGGTTGCTTGGCCGATGTTGTCGAAGACCAATTCTCCAGAATGTTTACAGAGCTGGGCTTATCGTCATACGCCTTCTTTCCACCAAGGCGTTCAGGCAATCTACCTAAGGTTGGTCCTAATACACACTATTTACTAGCGCAACCTTTTCTAACGGATACCGCTCGTGTACTAGAGGAATTAGGTGCCACTCGGATTCCAGCCCCGTTCCCATTGGGTGTAGAAGGTACAGAGGCGTGGTTAGCCGCCGCCGCAAATACATTTGCTGTTCAGCCAGAGCGTTTTGAAAAGGTAGTGGCGCCTAAGCGTGAGCGTGCCAAGATGGCCTTAGAGCGTCAGCGCAAGATTCTTGATGGACGTTCAATCTTCTTTTTCCCCGACTCTCAATTAGAGATCCCCTTGGCCCGCTTTTTACATCGTGAGCTTGGAATGCAGCTGACCGAGGTAGGAATGCCTTATATCCATCGTCAACATCTGGCGGAAGAGATTGCATTACTACCTAAGGACGTTTGTCTTTCTGAGGGTCAAGATGTGGAGAAACAACTAGATCGTTGCCGCAGCGCCAATCCCGATATGGTGGTTTGTGGTTTGGGCCTGGCCAATCCCCTCGAGGCTGAAGGAATGACTACAAAGTGGTCCATTGAGTTGGTTTTTACACCGATTCAAGGTTTTGAACAGGCCGCTGATCTCGCCGAGCTCTTTGCACGTCCTTTAGTGCGAAAAACGAAGTTGGCAGCCTAGGAGATAACGATGAAATTAACCCTCTGGACATATGAAGGACCTCCCCACATCGGTGCTATGCGTATTGCTACTGCGATGGAGGGCGTGCACTATGTATTGCATGCTCCTCAGGGTGATACCTATGCCGATTTATTGTTCACCATGATTGAGCGTATGAACAAGCGCCCACCAGTAACCTACACAACATTCCAAGCGCGTGATCTCGGTAGCGATACTGCGGAGTTATTTAAAGACGCAGCTCGTTCTGCCTACGCTCGTTTCAAACCAGATTTATTAATGGTCGGAGCCTCATGTACTGCTGAATTAATCCAGGATGATCCAGGCGGTCTTGCCGCCGCTCTTCAGTTACCAGTTCCTGTCTTGCCATTGGAATTGCCGGCTTATCAAAAGAAAGAAAATTGGGGCGCTGCTGAAACTTTCTATCAAATGGTGCGTTTACTTGGAAAAGAGTATGTATTGCCGCCAGGAGAAAAAAGAGCACATCGTCCCGCTGGCATACCGCCGAGTTGCAATATATTGGGCCCAACCGCTTTAGGTTTTAGACACCGCGATGACGTCGTGGAGATTCGTAAATTACTGCGTCAAATTGGCGTTCGGGTTAATGTGATCGCACCATTAAGCGCGAAGCCTGAGGATATAACGCGTTTACATGAGGCAGACTTCAATGTTGTTTTGTATCCAGAGGTAGCGAACAGTGCGGCACAGTGGATGAGTAAAAACTTTGGCCAGCCAAGCACAAAGACCATTCCAATTGGATTTAAGGCAACGCAAGCATTTATTCAAGAAGTATGCACATTAGCTGAAATTCAGTGTGATATTGAGGAGCTTACGAAGCGTTCACGGGCACGCTGGTATGCCCTATCCGTTGATTCAACCTATTTAACCAATAAACGCGTATTTATCTTTGGCGATGCAACCCATGCAATTGCTGCTGCAAAGGTTGCCTCTGAAGAAATGGGCTTTCAAGTGGTTGGTTTGGGAACGTATAGCCGAGAACTGGCGCGTGAAGTTCGGGAGGCTGCTACTCAGTATGGAATTGAAGCACTTATTTCTGATGACTATTTAGAGGTTGAGCAAAAGATTACAGAACTCCAACCTGAATTAATCCTAGGTACGCAAATGGAGCGCCATATTGCGAAGCGCCTAAAGGTTCCCTGCGCAGTGATATCAGCGCCAATTCATGTGCAGGACTTTCCAGCACGGTATTCACCTCAAATGGGCTTTGAAGGTGCGAACGTACTTTTTGATACTTGGGTTCATCCACTCATGATGGGTTTAGAAGAGCATCTTATTGGGATGTTTAGAGAAGATTTTGAATTCCATGATGGTGCTGCACCATCGCATTTGGGTCATGGCCATGCTAAGACCTCAGCCAATGAGCCGATTAAGGCTGAAGAGTCTGTTGAAGTCGTAAGTGCCGCTGTAGTGAATGGCGCACCGACGATGGAAAGTGTTTGGGAGCCAGAGGCTCAGAAGGAGCTCAATAAGATCCCGTTCTTTGTGCGCGGTAAGGCAAGACGCAATACCGAACGCTTTGCCAACGAACGCGGTCTTCCCACGATTTCTTTAGAAACGCTGTATGACGCTAAGGCCCATTTTGGGCGTTGATTGCACTTTAACCATGAACAATATCTTTGGAGCTCACGAATGAACGTAGTCAATATACCGGTAAGTGACATGAAGGGTCGACGACCTGACGGCGATGGTAGTGTTCAGGTTCAACTGGATCCTAATTTAAAGATTGGTAAAGCAAAAGTATTTGCTGTGTATGGCAAAGGAGGGATTGGTAAAAGTACAACCTCATCCAACTTGTCGGTTGCCTTCTCAAAATTAGGAAAGCGTGTCATCCAAATTGGATGCGATCCGAAGCATGATTCTACCTTTACGCTCACCAAGAAGTTG
>DBCI01000017.1 GCA_002292975.1 Polynucleobacter sp. UBA962
ACAAACCATTGATCAAATAAAGGCCTGGATTCGTAATTAAGTTTTGAGTACACCCCCAGTAGAGTCTCTAATAACTAAACTTACATCAGCCAATATTTTTCTGGGAAGTCTGTTGATTCCATTAATTTGGGACATTAAATGATGGGCTGCTTTAGACCACATGCCGATTGCGTCAATATGGATGGTTGAAAGACTTGGTTGTATATGGCGGGAGAGCTCTAAATTATCAAAGCCAAGAATAGAGCATTGGTGTGGAATTTTTATACCTTGGCTTTGAGCTTCTAAAAGGGCTCCAATGGCTAAAACGTCGTTACCACAAACCACAGCACTTATACTAGGATTAATTTGTAATAATTTCTTTAAGGCAATTCTAGCGTCTTGAATTTGATAGGGCACCTCGATGATGGATTCTTTTTTTAAAGAAATTCGGTTACGTTTAAGAAGTTCAACGACTCCATCCACACGATCCCTGGCACGATCATTATTCTCAGTTTTACCAGCGATCATTCCAAAATTCCTGTGCCCAACCTGCACCAGGTATTCAACACCGAGTTGAATGGCTTTTTTATTGTCAAATCCAGCTGCATATCCATTGAGTGGCGTGTCTAAAGTTCCAATATGAATATAGGGAAGCTTTCTGGTTCTTAACAGTCGAATAAGTTCTAGTTTCTGACTTGAACCAAACATTGCAATTCCCTCAACGCCCTGCAACAGTAAGTTCCGCATTTGTTGGTTTTCAATTTCAGGGTCATAGTTTGTACTTGCAACTAGCATCTGATAACCTGATTGGCTTAACTGACGTTGAAATTCTTCTAAGCCCTGAGCGAAAATCGCATTATCAAGAGTGGGGACGATGACCCCGATTGAGCCCGTTCGCTTGAGCATGAGAGACCGAGCGCCAGCATTTGGAATATAGCCAATCTTTTTAATAATGCGCTCTATTTTTTTCTTTACTGCCTCGCTGACTGTATTGGGTTTGTTGAGTGCTCGTGAGACCGTAGCAGTAGAAACCCCAGCCATTTTTGCTACCTGATTAATGGTGACAGTTTGTTTTGCTAGGGTTTTTACTAAGCTCATCATTGGTTAATTCTCTATTTTTTGGCTAGATTCAGTATTAGAATGAAAGCGCTTACATTTATTCTACAGGCTATCTAAATTCTGAAAAAGCTTTATTTCTACATCCTCTTCATCGTAGCTGTTGGATTAGTCTGGTTCGCATTGACCCAGTGGCTTGGAATTATTTCAGCCAATCGTTTTCCAACGCCTGCAGATACTTGGGCTTCACTGAAAACCATTGCGCTTCGGGGTTATGGTAATGGCAAATTACATCAACATATTCTTCAAAGCATTGGCCTGGTAACAATTGCATTTCTGGTGTCTGCAGCAGCAGGAGTTTTATTAGGTATCTTTATGGGTGCCAATCGCAAGATAGAAGCAATCGTAAATCCTATTTTCTTAACCTTACGTCCAATCCCGCCCCTTGCCTGGATTCCGCTGGCCATTGTGTGGTTAGGACTTGATAATTCTGCGAAGGTGATGGTCATCTTTGTGGCTGCTTTTGTGCCGTCGGTTATCAATACATTTACCGGCATACGGTCGCTTGATAATGCGCAACGAGAGGCTGCGCTCATGCTGGGCGTTTCACGCTTTAGTTATTACACCGAAGTTTTAATTCCAACTGCCATGCCTTTGATATTCTCAGGCTTGCGCCTCTCATTGCAAGCCTCTTGGACCACATTGGTGGCTGCCGAGCTCGTTGGCGCAGTATTAGGCTTGGGTTCGATACTCAATCAAGCAGCACAAGATATCAATCCAGCCATGATCTTGGTGGGCATGATGAGTGTTGCAGTGTGTGGTTGGTTAATGACTCAGCTCTTGGCTTATCTTGAGAAATTTGCGATGCCCTGGAGGCATACATGATGAATCGTGATTTCCTAAATAGGCAAGAGGTGATGATGTATTCTGTCTTGGGGATCGCGCTATTTTTGTCAGTTTGGTATGGTGCAGTTGCATTAGAAGTGACTCCAAAGCAATTTCTACCATCACCCCATGAGGTTTTAATTAAACTCAGCTCATTGCTTACCCAGCCGTTTTCCGGCTTTACTCTATTAGCTCATATTGCCTCTAGTTTCCAGAGATTCTTATACGGATTTTTATTAGCGATTTGCATTGGTATACCACTTGGTTTATTAATGGCCTTATCGAAAAATACAGATCGTTTGATTACCCCATTTTTTGAAAGTATTCGTTTTGTCGCACCAATCGCATGGGTTCCATTTGCCGCCCTTTGGTTTGGGACTGGTATCGGTGGCCCAGTATTGGTAATTTTCATGGGCGCATTCCCGCCGGTGCTCATTAATACATACCGTGGAGCAATCCATGTTGATAAAAAATTTATTGAGGCAGCTCAAATGTTGGGCGCTGGAAGATTACGTCTGATGGTTGAGGTTTTATTTCCTGCTGCAATCCCATCCATCGTTGCTGGTTTGCGCATCTCTGCGGGTTTGGGATGGCAGTCCTTAAT
The DNA here is from genome assembly GCA_002292975.1 of Polynucleobacter sp. UBA962. Classification (GTDB taxonomy): domain Bacteria; phylum Pseudomonadota; class Gammaproteobacteria; order Burkholderiales; family Burkholderiaceae; genus Polynucleobacter. The sequence goes on from DBCI01000017.1 coordinate 2,525, forward strand.
CGGTGCCGAACTGATAGTGGCATCGAGTGGAGTGGGTTACATGATGGTGAAGGGACAGGCAAGTATCCAAACCGATATTGTGATGAGTGGCATGATTGCAATTGGCATTATTGGACTTACTATTGATATAGGTTTAAGAATGATCGAAAAATTAGTCAGCAAGTATCGAGAAAATTAGGATGGCAAATATTGTATTTGATGGGGTAGAAAAAAGCTTTAGTCAGGGCGGTAAAGATTTTCTTGCCGTTGGCGAAACCAACTTTACAGTTGCTGATAAAGAGTTTGTAGCCATCGTTGGCCCATCAGGCTGTGGTAAGACTACATGTTTACGTATGGTTGCTGGTTTTGAGGCTCCATCCAAAGGCGTTATTCGCGTCGGTGGTGGCATTGTCACTGCGCCAGGCCCTGATCGAGCCGTCGTTTTTCAGCAATTCGCCTTATTTCCCTGGAAAACAGTGCTCGATAACGTGACCTTTGGCCTCAAAGCAATGGGCTTGAGCGAGCAGGAAAGAAATAAGCGGGCTGCAGACTTAATTACTACGGTGGGGCTCGAGGGTTATGAGGCAGCTTATCCTCATCAATTATCGGGCGGGATGCAGCAACGCGTTGCCATTGCACGTGCCTATGTACTAGATCCTGGCGTATTGTTGATGGATGAACCATTTGGCGCATTAGATGCGCAAACACGGGTTGTTATGCAAGAGGAGTTAGTTAAGCTTGCGAGAAAAAATCCTCGTACCGTTTTATTTATTACACATGCCGTCGAGGAAGCGGTTTATTTAGCCGATCGGGTAGTGGTCATGTCACGTAGACCAGGTTTATTTAAAGAAGTTATTGACGTCAAAAAATTACGCATTGAAGAAAATTGGGATCAACATTCCCGAATTGAAGATGTCATGGATTTAAGTTCGTTTGTGCATTTACGTAGTCAGATTTGGAAGTTGTTAAGGGAGCAGCATTAAAAGAGTAGATGTTTTTTTATAACAAAGGAGTCATGATGAAAATTAAATCAAAGTTATTGGGGGTTTTATTAGGATCTGTTATTGGGTTGGGTTTCACAGCCCAGTCACAGGCGCAAGCTAATCTAACTGAAATTAAAGTCAGTTATCAGCCAGCCCTATATTGGGCCTTACCCTTTTATGTTGCAACTGAAAAGAACTGGTGGGCAGAGCTTGGCTTAAAGCCAACATTTAGTACATTCCCAGCAGGCGTGCCACAAATTGCAGCATCTGCATCGAAGTCTTGGGATGTTGGTGGAACGGGTTCTGTACCCGCAGTATTAGGGCATGTTCGCTTTGGTATCAAAACAATTGGCTTAACAAATGATGAATCTGCTGGCAATGCCTTACTGGCAACTGCCAAGGCTGCCGATGCGTTTGCCAAAAATCCACAGAGTTTAAAAGGTCAGACGATTGTTTTAACGGCAAACTCAACTGGGGATTACGCAGTTCAGTCTTGTCTTAAGAAATATGGTTTGGCAAAGTCGGATGTAACAATTAAGAATATGGGCCAAGCTGAGATTATCTCCGCGATGTCTTCAGGTAATGCAGATTTTGGTGGATTATGGGCACCAAATATTTATACCCTAGAAGAAAAAGCAGGCGCAAAAGTTATTTGTTCAGGTAAAGATGGCGGTGCATTCGTCCCAGGAGCTCTTATTGTTCGTGGTGACTATGCCAAAGAAAATCCACAAAATGTAGCTAAATTTCTTGCCATTTATATCCGTGCTTGGAGTTGGATGAATGCCAACAAGCCCCAAGCCATTGCCATGATGAAGAAATTCTATGAGCAGGGTGGTGTCACTATTTCTGAGGCATCGATGCGCAAGGAGTTTGATACACGCCCTACCTATGATTTAGCTGCAGAGCTAAGGATTATGGATCGCTCCAAAGGGCCATCACAAGTAGACGGTTGGTTTAATTCTATTGGTACCTTTATGCAATCGACTGGAGCAATCCCTGCGGTTCCTCCAGCAAATGATTACATCACCGATGAATTTATGAAGATGGTCAACGCAGATAAACGTCTGCGTGAATTTGCAGCAAATACGAAGTAAGCAAGTCAATCCTCATTGGGTATGTTCCCAATGAGGATTCTTTCAGTTCAATATAAGGATGATGTATGGGTACTCATTATTTAAAAAAAGCGTCTAAGACCCCAGAAACCGAAACATCAAATGCACAACAGGTTGTTGTGGAGATGCTCGCTCATATAGAAAAAAATGGCGAATCTGCAGTTCGAGAATACGCAAAATCCCTTGATAAGTGGACTGGCGATATTATTTTGAGCCAAGGTCAAATTGATAAGATCATTTCGGAAGTGCCCAGTTTAGTAAAGCAAGATATTGATTTTGCTGTTAAACAGGTTTACGACTTTGCAATCGCTCAAAAAGAAAGTATTCATAATTTTTCAACCGAGCTATACCCTGGTGTATTAGCGGGTCAAAAAGTGATACCTGTGAATGTAGTTGGTTGTTATGCCCCCTCTGGCCGGTATGCACATATTGCCTCTGCTTATATGACGGTTGCCACTGCTAAGGCTGCTGGTGTTAAAAATATCATTGCTTGTTCTAGTCCGTTTCGGGGCGGCGGTATTCATCCTTATGTACTGTATGCATTTAAAGCAGCTGGTGCTGATGTCATTATGACCTTGGGTGGTGTTCAAGCGATTGCCTCATTGGCACTTGGTTTATTCACGGGTAAGCCGGCAGATGTGGTTGTAGGCCCTGGTAATAAATTTGTTGCCGAAGCTAAGCGAACTCTGTTCGGTAAAGTTGGCATTGATGTATTTGCAGGACCCTCAGAGATTGGCATTATTGCTGATGAGACTGCGGATCCAAATATAGTCGCCAGCGATTTAGTGGGGCAGGCTGAACATGGTCATGAATCGCCCGCATGGTTATTTACATCATCTAAAGAACTTGCGAGTCAGGTTGCTCAATTGGTACCCGAGATGATTGATCGTTTGCCACCTACAGCGAAAGATGCTGCATCGTGTGCGTGGCGCGATTATGGTGAAATTATTTTGTGTGACAGCCGTGAAGAAATTGTTAAGATATCGGATCAATATGCAAGTGAGCATTTGGAGATTCATGCTAAAGATTTAGATTGGTGGCTTGATCATTTAACTTGCTATGGCTCATTATTCCTTGGCGAGGAAACAACGGTTGCATTTGGCGATAAGACCAGTGGTCCCAATCATGTGTTGCCAACCAAAGGTGCTGCTCGTTATTCGGGCGGTTTGTCTGTACATAAATTTATGAAGACTCTTACTTGGCAAAAAATGACCAAAGAGGCCAGTAAGCAAATGGCAGTGGTTACTGCAAGGATTAGCAGACTAGAAGGTATGGAAGCGCATGCTAGGACTGCAGATGATCGCTTAGATAAGTATTTTCCGGCAGAAAGCTTTGATTTAGGTAAACCGGTAGAAGTATGAGTATCTTTCAGCAATTTGATCTTTCTGGAAAAACCGCTTTAATTACCGGAGGTAGTAGCGGAATTGGTGAGGCTATGGCGGAGGCTTTAGGTCAGGCTGGCGCTAAGATTATTCTGGTTGCACGTAGAAAGCCTCAGTTGGAAGAGGCGCGTGAACGATTGGCGGCCAAGAAGGTAAATGTCATCTCTTGTATTTCAGCAGATCTTGAGAGCTTAGATGCCAGCTCGGCACTAGCAAAGGAAGCCATTACTAGCGCTGGACAGGTTGATATTTTGGTGAACGGTGCAGGCGTTAATTTGCGAGAAACCTTTATGGAGGTTAGCCATGAGTCTTGGTCTCGGCAGATTCATTTGCAATTGAGCACCCCTTTTTTCCTAACGCAAGCTCTTGCCCCACAGATGAAAAAGAATCAGTGGGGACGAATTATTAATATTGCCTCCTTACAGAGCTATCGTGCATTTCCTAATAGCACCCCGTATGGAGCTGCAAAAGGGGGAATCCTTCAATTGACCCGAGCGATCGCCCAAGAGTGGTCAAAATTTGGAATTACCTGTAACGCAATTGGACCTGGATTTTTCCCAACCGCCTTAACGGCCCCAGTATTTAATAATACTGAGTTAGTCAAAATGCATGCGAACAGGACCGCTATTGGTCGAAATGGTGAGATGAGTGATATTGCTGGACTCGCCATCTTTTTGGCGAGTGATGCCTCTTCGTATGTCACTGGACAAACCATCATGCTCGATGGTGGATATACAGCCTCTTAGGAAAAATATATGAAAGCACTGGTGTACACCAATCCCAATGAGATGCAGCTACTCGATCGACCTTATCCATCTCTTGATCAGGATGAGGTCATTATTAAGATCGAGTCTGTTGGTATTTGTGGCAGCGATATGCATGCATTTCATGGCCATGATCCCAGAAGAAATCCAGGACTAGTTCTAGGGCATGAGTTTTCTGGAGTAGTAGCAGAGTCCTTGTCGACCAATGTACTAAAAGGTACGCGCGTGACCGGTAACCCACTCATTACCTGTGGAGTTTGTGAGTATTGTCTGCAAGGTAGAAATAATCTCTGCTCGAATCGCACCATGGTTGGCATGACCCGGCCGGGCGCATTTGCGGAGTACATGAGTATTCCTGCCAAAACCTTAATTAGCCTTCCAGCAAGCTTGTCAATGGATGCAGCAGCATTGACAGAGCCTGCGGCAACTGCAGTCCATGCCATTAATTTATCGATGAAAGCATTGCATCGGCCAATTCAGGAATGTAAGGTTTTGATCATCGGAGGCGGGGCCATTGGTATGTTAGCCGCTTTATTGCTTAAGCATTTTGGAGTTACCAATCTTGTTGTTGCTGAAACAAACCCGCTACGTAGAGCCTCAATCGATCAATACGTTGGCTGTAAAACAATTGATCCAATCACTCACTCAGTCACAGAAAACACCTATGATTATGTGATTGATTGTGTGGGGACTAAGTTAACTCGTCAATCTGCTTTTGTTGCGATTAAGCCTGGTGGAGTCATTATGCATGTCGGCTTGCAAGACTGGGCCAGTGAAATTGACATGCGTAAATTGACCCTTGCAGAAATTACGTTATTAGGAACATATACGTATTCCACCGCAGATCTAAAGGCGACAGTAAACTATTTAGATCA
>DBCI01000042.1:0-11420 GCA_002292975.1 Polynucleobacter sp. UBA962
GGCGTTGGTGGTAGTGATGGCATGGCAAAGATTGCCTTTCGAGCAAGCGCCTCGGCAACATCCGAGGTTTTCCAAATAGTTTCTACTCGGGTGATGCTGCCATTAGGCGCAATCTCTATCGAGAATCGAACTTGTCCTTGATCAGCACCTTCATATGCTGTACCCATCATGCTACGAACTTGCTGACCCCACATATAACGATAGGCTTTACTATTTTTAAGAGAGTACTTTGTAGCAAATGCCCAATCCTCAGCGCTTGGTGGTGGTGGCGCATCAAGGTAAGCTCCTTGTGGATGGTTGAAAGATGTAGGATGGTTCTTTTCAATCGAGGGTTGCGGCTCATCCTTATGTAACTGAATTAACACAACATCATCAGTCTTGGGGGGTGAGGGATGCTTATGATGAAGCCATTGTTGCAAAAGTGTAAGATGCAAAATTAATGAAAACAAAAAAGCCACCAAGAGGATCAGTGGTGGCTTTTTAATCATCGTGCTATTGTAAATCGTATGCTTATATCTTTAATTTTAGCTCCTACGCAACGATTTACTTATACGTAAAACGTGCATTTAGTGTTTTACCTTTATAACCTGTAACGGTTGCAAGCAAAATACTACCTTTGGGTAAGTTAGAAATACCCGACACTGTCAAGAATTGTTCTACTGGTACAAAACTGTATTCTGTTTTAACAGAGCCCGATAAAACTGTTAATTTCCCTTTGAGTTCTTTCATATTCGGAACTTTTCCGTGATCGTTTATATAAAGATTTACTTTATCTCCCAGAATGACTAGTTCTAATGTGACCTCACGCGACTCAGCCACAATCCCACCATGCTTTGGTGTTAGATCATGATTAGGACCTGCAAATGTAGGGGTACTAATTCCAACAGCGGCAATTAATACGGTAATAAATTGGGTAAATTTCATAAGATCTCCATAAAAGTTAAAAGTTAAAAGTTAAAGTCACGATTTTTATTCTGGATTAATAATTTAGCCTCTTTCTCACCAAAGCGATAAAACAAGATTGGTGTCAAGAATGCATCTAACAAGGTTGAGCTAACTAATCCAAAGAAAATGACAACCGCAACTGGATGCAAGATTTCGGTACCCGGTTGAGAGGCTTCAAAAAGTAGGGGTAGTAATGCAAACGCAGTGACCGAGGCCGTCATGAGAACTGGCGAGAGGCGCTCTAATGAGCCACGAATAATCATATCTTGGGTAAATTTCTCCCCTTCAAACAGCATTAAGTTTAAATAGTGACTCACTTTCAGAATATCGTTTCGGATAGAAATCCCTGCAAGAGCCACAAAGCCCACTAAAGACGCAATCGATAGAGGCTGTCCAGATATCCAAAGTCCAAATACTCCGCCAACCATGGCTAATGGAATATTAGTCATCACGATGGCACAAATGCTGATTGAGCGGTAACGACTATAGAGGATGCCAAAGATCAGCGCTAATGAAGCGAGGGAGAGAAGAGCAATTAATTTACTCGCTTCCTCTTGGGCGGTAAATTGCCCGCCAATCGTCACAAAGTATCCAGGCGGCAAGTCTAAAGAAGCAATCTCCTTACGAATATCACCCACGACATCTGATAATCCCCGACCCGCAGTATTCGCCGAAATCAAAATACGACGCTTACCTGCATCTCGACTAATTTGATTAGGTCCATCGGCCTCTTCAATAGTGGCAATTTGGCTCAGCGGAATAAATCCTGAAGGGGTACTAATTAGCATCCGCTGCAGGCTCTCTAAGCTACGGTCTGCCTCAGGCAGGCGAATCACCAATGCAAAGCGTTTATTACCCTCAATCACTTGCGATACCCGTTCCCCATCAATCAAGTTTTGCAAGGTGCGATTGACCTGTGCAGGAGAGAGTCCGTATTGCGAGGCACGATCGTATTGGACTGCAATTCGGATTTGGGGGGCTAAGATTTGCTTCTCAATCTCTAAATCAGCAATCCCGCGAACACTAGCTAATTTAGCTCGTAATTTTTCAGCTTCGGCTCGTAAGACATCTAAATTCTCACCGATAATCCGAATCGCAATTTGGGCTCGCACTCCCGATAACATATGATCGATTCGGTGGGAAATCGGCTGGCCGATCGCTAATGAGACAGGCAACACCACAAGTTTTTGTCGAATGTCTTGCGTAATGGCTTCATAGCTACGCTTCCATTCGGAGAGGGGGATAAGACCTACATCAATTTCACTTGAATAAACACCTTCAGCATGCTCATCCATCTCAGCCCGACCACTTCGTCGCCCAACATGGCTTACCTCCGGTACTTGCCGAATGAGATTTTCAGCCGCAGTACCAATCTGGGATGTCTCGGCAAGGGTCGTACCTGGGTTTAGGCGCATTGAAAGTACCAAACTGCCTTCATTAAAGGGAGGCAAAAATGAAGTTGAGAAAAACGGCACACTTGCGATAGCTATAACCACAAGTCCAGCAGCTAGATGCATAATGCGCTTGGGCTTTGCTAGTGCTAGGGTTAGTGATCGCTCATAATGCTTTTTCAAAAAACCAACAAGTTTTGATTCGTGTTGTGCTTTACTGGCTAAATTAGGCAAGAGGTAATAGCTTAGTACCGGCGTAATGGTGATGGAGACAAAAAGAGATCCTAAAATCGAGACAATAAAGGCAATCGCTAGCGGGACAAAAAAGCGACCTTCAATTCCTGGCAGGGCAAAGAGTGGCACAAATACGATGATCGTGATAAGGGTGGCGTAAATAATCCCTGTACGAACCTCAATGGAGGCTAGACGCACAGTCTCTAAGATCGATACTTTCTCAGACGAATCATTTTTAGAGCGCAGCATGAGGCGCCGAATAATATTTTCAACATCGACCACCGCATCATCGACTAGCCCCCCGATCGCAATTGCGATACCACCAAGTGTCATGGTATTAATCGATTGACCAAACAGTTCAAAAACGATTCCAGTTAGAAAAATAGACAGTGGAATTGAAGTAAGAGCGATCAGCGCAGGTCGTATGGAACCTAAAAATGCATACAAGATAATGCCGACACAAAACGACGCGAGAATTAACTTGTATTGGAGGGTAGTAATGGATGCCTCAATAAAGGTCGCCTGTCGAAAGGTGATCTGAGGTTTTTCCATGCCTGCTGGAAGATTTTTAGCAATTTCATTAAGAGCGTCTTCGATCTCTTTGGTTAACACTAAGGTATCGGCGGTCGGCTGCTTTTGAACACCCAAGATCACGGCAGGAAGTCCATTAAAGCCAGCGTCACCTCGTTTGACTTGAGCGCCAAAGCGAACGGTTGCAAACTGCCGTAACAGGATTGGTTGCCCAGAGCGATTACCAATCGACAGATTTTGTAAATCTTCCAGACGTGAGGTTCGTCCAATGTTGCGGATTAAAAATTCTCGACCATTGACATCCAAAAAGCCACCAGAAGTATTGGCTGAAAATCCAACTAAAGAATTTCTAAGTTGCTCTGGTGAAACACCAAGTTCAGCCATTCTGCGGGTATCGGGTAGGACTTGGTACTGTCGAACTTCCCCGCCAATGTTGATAACTTGAGCAACACCAGGGATGGCCATGAGCCGTGGGCGCAATAGCCAATCAGCGTATTCACGAACCACCATCGGTGAAATCTTATTTGGATCTAATGGGATAGCAATTTGTAAAATCTCACCCATGATCGAGCTAATCGGCCCCATTTTGGGGTCGACCCCAGCGGGCAGCAATGACTCAGCGCCAGAGAGTCGTTCAGCAACCATTTGCCGCGCCCGGTAAAGATCAACTGACCAATTAAATGTTACATAGATAATGGACAGTCCCGGTGATGCAACAGAGCGAACGGTTTCTACTCCCGGCAGTCCATTCATGACCACTTCTAATGGGGCAGAAATTAACTGCTCAACCTCTTCACTGGCCATACCACCAGCTTCAGACATGATCGTTACAGTGGGTTTATTAAGATCTGGAAAGACGTCAACGGGAGTTTTAGAGAGTGTATATATTCCATAGGCCGTCAAAATCAGTCCACTGAGAATAATCAGCAGGCGATTTTTAAGACTAAAGTCAAGGATGTACTTAAACATAGGTTCCCTAGCGAATTTGATTCAGAAGCGATGCGGATTTAGAAACTACCCGATCGTTTTCATGGAGGTCTTGAACCAAGGAATGACTACCATCTAAGGGTTCTGGATTAACGACTATCGAACGAAAGAGCTGCGGCCCTTCTTTAAACCAAATAACCGATTGATTAGAGCCATCACGAACTATCGCACTCGTAGGAACTCGATAGCCCCTCAATGCTTTATTAGTTTGTACATAAACACGCACTACTTGCCCGATCGCTAATTTAGAAAGACCCTCATCATCTGCTAAAAAGGTAATAGGCAATGCTTGCTCCCGCAGACGTTTTGCTGCTCCCTGAAGTTTTAATGGAATCACCTGATCGCCAATGCTTAAATTAGCGGACTGAATATCATCAATCAGAGTAGGATCGTAAGCAACTGCTTCAACCATGAATTTATTCGGATTGACAATTTCAAAGATCAATTGCCGCGCTTCAATGACCTGTCCGCTCACCACGCCAGTCGTTGCCACCATGCCAGACACTGGTGCACGCAGCTCTTCATTGGCAACGGCAGCTTGAGCTTCCTCTAAAACTTTTCTGGGCACTGTGTCAGAGAGAGCTTGAAGTCGTTTTAAACGACTTTCTGCCAATGATCGTGAATGCGCAGGACCAATTTCAGGAGTGATGTAAGCTAATAGTTCACCTTGTTTTACATACTGGCCCGGTATCGGAAAGCCTTTAGTCGGCGGTGTGATACGACCCGCAATCATGGCCTGAACCTTTCCCCCATAGTTAGGGTTATGAATGATCTTGCCACTGAGTTCAATCGAGCGTGGAAATTCTCCAAGCTGAGTTACGGTTGTTCGAATACCCAATTGACGCTGTCCTAGCTTCGGAAGATAAACACTACCATCAGCAAAACGCTTAGGCGCATTACTCCCTTGAAATTGGGTTTGAGATTCTCCATGATCATGTCCTGGACCACCAGGTCCGGCCAACGCATTGAAGGAAAAACCTACCAGAGTAGTTAATAGTAGAAAGAAATAATTGTTTTTCATTTACGATACCTCCGCATAACAGCAGAAATTTTGTCTTGGATTAGGATTAAAAGAGAAGGATTGCGTCGAATCAGCAACCAAGTCAACAGAATGGCGAGGAGCAAGCCAGTTAGCATCAATAGAATCCAAATAATGGATGAGCTCAATTGAGATGCTGGATTTATGGCGTCTAACTCACCACTTAATAAATCAGCCCCTGAGCTTGCTAAGACGGTGACAGTGACTGGTGTGCTATTTTTCAGATTTAGTGACTTAGGAAGATTGACTAAATACGTGCCATCGGGATTGCGGACTGCCTTAACTACTGTTCCGGCAATATCAAACTCAAGCTCAGCATCGACGACGGGAGCATTGGATTCAAAACGGTCTAAGAACACGGTCATTTGTCCGGATTGCACAATCCCCACAAGTTCATAGTTCTCAGAAACAGCAGTAAGGGTAGGAAAAGTATTAACCACGCTTGGTGGTTTGGTCTCCTTGTCATGACTATGTCCGTCATGAGCGATAGCACTTGACCATAGCCCAAACATTAAAAAACTAATCGCAAGAAGACCTTGCGCTGTGGAAATAAAGCGGTATTGGACATTCATCATAAATTCCTATTCGGGAAGTAAACCAAGGGCTTGGCGTAATGCTGAAACGGAAGCAAGATAGGCAATTTCAGCTTGTGCTGCTTGCTTAGTAGCATCAACAGCCTCAAGTTCTATACGAAGTCGGGTGGGTAAGTCACTTTCACCAAACTTAAATGACTTATCAAAAAACTCACGTGTTTCAGCGCTCAGTTGTGCACGACGTTTTGCAGCAGTTAGGCGAATCTGGGCACTTTCAACTCGGGCTTTCGCAGCATCCAATTCAGCTAAAACCCGCTCACGCTCAAATACGAGTCGCTCTTCCGATTCTATTTGATTGGCTTGACTGGCAAATTTCTGAGCTTGGACCCGATCACCGGATCCAAATGGAATCTTAAAGCCCAGCATGATGGATTGTTGAGTTGGCGCTCCCACCTCAGGTCGCCCTCCAGTGGTATAGAGCTGTAATTCAGGGTTTTGACGAGTTTGAGCTTGAGCTAAGGCTGTTGCTTTGCTTGCTACCTCAACTTGTGCAATTAAATCCTGAATGACTGGATGAGATTGATCAAGATCTACAAAGTTTTTAGGAAGTGCAGGAAGTACTTCAGCGTATTGCTTGGTAGGTTTGAGTAAGTCGGGTGTGATTTCACGACCAATGACAGAACGTAAGTTTTGCTTTGCCAGGATAAGATTAGCCTGACCTTCAGCAAGAGTAGCCTCTGCATTTGCAAATGCACTTTCTGCCTGAAATAAATCGGCCTTAGAAAGATCCCCCGCCTTATAGCGTCTCAAGACATCTTGACTTAAAGACTTAGCATTTTGGTAGCGATTTTCTGCTAACTCATGATTGATCTTGGCTAATTCAAACTCCCAAAAGCGCGAACGAAGGCGTGCTGCTAAGCGTAGCTGAATAATGGCCTGTTGCTTAATGAGCCGTTGTGACTCTGCATTTGATAATGCTATTGCACTTGAGCGCTCGCCAATCAGCCATAAGGGAATCGCAAATCCAACAATGTATTCTCCAGTTCCACCAGCACCAAAGTTGGTACTGGTGCTGGAGCGCTCAGCCTTACCGGCAAGCTCCATTGTTAATGGCTTTGGCAAGAAGCTTTGAGTAACACGCTCGCGTGCTTGGAATGATTCCAAGCGTATGCTGTACGAACGTGCTTCTGGCTGACGTTGCCATGATTCATCAAACAATGCTTTTAAAGGACTAGTTATGACTAGTTTTTTATCAGTCTCTTTGGAGGAAGCGCCAATCGGTGCCCAGCCTAAAGTAATGGCGAGTAACCAAGAGCAAATAGCCCTATGACGAATATTTTTAAATAAGCCCATCGTTTAATACCTTCAATCTTGATGCCAAATGGCATACCCATGAACTAATGCCAGCAATCAATGCTGGATTTAGATTTCAAATTAAGACAGAGGGATTAAAGCCATTGAGGCCGATATGGGGCCTCAGAAGAAGAGAGAGCTAGAAAAGGACGACTGAAAAGAGTGTACGAATACGATTGGTGATGAACAGGCCAAACATAGTCATTTTGAACAACAGTAGATAGGTGGGCATGGCATGCGTCACAATGCGCCGAATGCTCCTTCCCATCTGCACTAACTAATTGGTGTTCAACAAATTCATGAGAATGGGAATGCAAAACGCAATGCTCATGTTGATCACTGCTTACAACAGAATGCACGTTAGCAACTTCGGTATGACTGTAACAAGTAATATTTGCCCAAGCGAGGTGCATGGGAACAATTAATGCCATAACGAAGAGTACTAGCCGTTTCATAGCTCTTATATTAACAGGTTAAAAACAAGCTTGCTATGTTTAAGAAGCTCATTAATGTCGGAAAATAGTCCCCATAAGGATTGACCACCTTCAGCCTTGGTCAATTCTGCCCCGGGTAATCAAAAAACATCAAACTACCTGAGGCAGTTTTATTTTCGGACTTAACAGGGTTGAATTTGTAAAAAATTCAACTAATTAGAAATTGAAACAGGCTACCGGCACCATATTGGATACTGCCTAGAACCACTTAAATTCAATCTGGCTAAAGGCAATACTTTAATAAGGGATTACTCCCTTTGTAAGTAATGCTAAATTAGTAGCAGTTGAATTAATAGTTAGAGTGTTAAATTTTTTTAAGGACACATCACCATGAAAATTACTTCATACAAAACGATCATGATGTTATTTCTATCATTTAGTTGCCATCAAGTCTTGGCGCAAAATAAAGCACCCGATCCACATGCTGGACATGGTTCACACCAAGGACATACCTCATCAGCATCAAGCAAAGCAACCATATCAACAAAAAAATACCAGCAAATTAATGACAATATGCATAAAAGTATGGACATAAAATTTACAGGAGATGCCGATAAAGATTTTCTTGCCGCCATGATTCCACACCATCAGGGTGCTATTGATATGGCAGAAGTAGTTATACAGCATGGTAAGAATCCTAAGGTCCGGCAACTTGCCCAAGAAATTATCACAATGCAGAAAAAAGAAATTACTGAAATGAAACAGTTATTAAAAGAGACAAAATAAAAAAAGTTCAATTGCATTCTCTTAATGCCGATTAAATATTAGTGCTTATTGATCCCTTCCTCCGCTTGGGACACCAAATCTCAAATAATGCCTTGCTTATGTAGAGTATTTTCTTTTGGTCAGGCGAATAAGATTCCATTAGCTAGGATCAAAAGGCCACTAAAATTAACCCATGAAGTTAACTAAGGCTATCCACTCCGATATTTCCGAACTCATTGCGTTGTTGAAGTCCCTGTTTGAGCAAGAGGAAGAGTTTGAGCCTAATCCAGAGGCTCAAAGAAAAGCCCTTAGCAAAATCATTCTTGATCCAAAGATTGGCATCATTTTGGTTGCTAGAGATGATGAAAAAATATTAGGAATGATTAACCTGCTGTTTACTGAATCTACTGCTCTAGGCTCCAAGGTAGCCATTCTTGAAGATATGGTCGTGCTACATAAATCTAGAAGTGAAGGCGTTGGCTCTAAATTAATGGACTATGCGATTAGCGAAGCCAAAAAAGAGGGCTGTAAACGAATTACTCTACTAACTGATATTGAAAATACTAAAGCCCAATCTTTTTATCAAAAGAAAGGGTTTGTGAAATCCAAGATGACGCCTTATAGACTTTTACTGGATTAGACATCCTAGGCCTCGGTACGATTCTGCCAACTAGAAACTAGACGTGAGATAATGTTGTTAAATTCATGTCGTTTAAAACGACACGTCAAACTAAAGCAATCAATGATTCTTCAAACACAATCGCCGCACATTTTCTCGTGGACTCCGCGTGCCTAACCCGCCATCCCCTTGCCATAAGGCTTCCAAGGTGTGTGCAATGAACTGTGAGACACAGTGTGTAAAGCACTAGTTCTTGTGGTGGAGTTATGTCTTTGAAACGATTGAGAATTTTTCTGAAACTTCGAGCTTATGATTCCGTCGCTCTAACCAGCTGAGCTAATTCACTAAATTGTGGACTGTAGCAAATTGGGGATTTTTAGCTGACACAGCTACTCTGCAGACTTATTCTGATGGAGCTAAACTATAACTATGTTTAAAAAGTTATTGCTTGTTTCCTTAATTGCCCTAATACCTTTTCAGGCGTGGGCGGTGCTGGATATGAACATGCAAAAACACTTTGCAAGTACTGTGACTCAGATTCATGAGTCTGTAGCAACTTATCTCTGCCATCAAGACGGTAAGGCTGTAGCCCAACACTCGATGGATGATCAGCAAGCAGTTGAGGTGAGTGGAGATCGTTGCTACTCGTGTACCTTGTGCATGGCTTTTGGCTTACTTCCTGATTCTATTGGTTCAGTAGTGGCAGACCGATACACACAAACTTTTCATACTAATCACAAAATACTGACGGGTATCGATCTCGCAGTAGTCAATAAGCCACCCATTCTTTAGCTCCCCTAGGATTAGTCCGCCCAAATTTTGGGTTTGATCTTTTTTGGAGAGTTAAATGAAGCGGTTTATTGTTGTATTCCTCAGTCTATTTGCGGCTTATGTCTTTGCTGCCCCCGAATGGGTTAAAGGCGAAGTAGTGCGCATCGATCAATCACGTAGCCGAATTGTGCTCAAGCATGAGTACATACCCAGTATCAAGATGGCCCCGATGACCATGCCTTTTGGGGTGGTGAAGGAGATTCCATTAGATCAATATCGACCAGGAGATAAGGTTCGATTTCAGATCAAGGTTGTTGATGGAACGCTGGACATCACAACGATGGAAAAACTCAAATGAAGCAAGCGATTAGTCTGGCGAGTTTTTTTCTGTTGCTAATGGGAGCTGTCTCACATACATTTGCAGCCCCGATGGGGTTTAAGAACAGCTGGATGCTGATGGGTGACTTTAGTAAAACCTATCAGGAGTTTGGCTTGAACTATGCCACCACTGCAAATGATGCATTTGGAATTTCTGTAAGCGCCATGCAAACGGATAACTCTGTGTTGAAACAGCAAAATCTTGAAGCGGTTTATACCCGTAAGGTAGCGCGCTGGAATCTGCCAGAGGCTCAAGCCAATATCTGGTTTATCGGTGGTCTTGGCTCCACAACCGGAAATACCTTTTCGGGCTCAAAAGCGATGGCGTCACCCGGGTTTCAGGTAGATTATGAGACCACCCGCTTTTATTCAATGGCATCGGCTCGGGTCTATGCAGCGCAGGGGGCAACCAGCAATATCACTACGGCCCGACTGGGCGCCTCCTTTTATGAGGCTGACTACGATGAGCCTCAACCCTGGGTCGTTATTGAAGCAAGGCGCATGACTTTTGTTTCTAATCAGTATGAGTTCACCCCGATGGTAAGGGTGATTCATAAACGGTACTTTGTGGAGGCGGGGGCCAATTTATCAGGGCAACTACGTTTTAACTTTATGTATAACTATTAGGAGATTCAAGATGAAACAGTTCAACGTAATCATTGCAATTGCATTAATGGGTTTGAGTCAGATGGCATTGGCTAGCGTGAAGGTCACTGTCAATGGCATGGTCTGCTCGTTTTGCGCTCAGGGTATTGAAAAGAGTATTTCAAAGATGGATGAGACCAAAGCAGTTTTTGTGGATCTTAAGAATAAAGTGGTGGTCGTTGAGGCAAAGGAAGGTAAAACTTTAAACGAGAAGCTGATTAGTGAAGAGATTAAAGACTCGGGCTACGACGTGGTCAAGATTGAAACAATCTCCCAGACAGTAGCTCAGTTTAGGGCTCAGCAGAAGGATAAAAAATGAGTCATGATGGCTTGAATGAAACAAAGACAGGCTATATCAGTTCATTAATTAGCCTCTTTGCAAGTTCTAGTACGCTCATTTGCTGTGCGATCCCTGCACTCCTAGTGAGTTTGGGCGCAGGGGCAACGCTAGCCTCTTTAGTGGCGGTCTTTCCGAAGATCGTGTGGATTAGCGAGCATAAAGAAGCAATATTTATGTTGAGTAGTGGCTTGATGTTCATTGGCGGGATATTGCAATGGCGCAATCGAAATGCCCCATGCCCGATTGATCCTAAACAGAGGGATGCCTGCTTAAAAACGCGCAAGATCTCGCTACAAATTTATTGGTTTAGTTTGGGCTTGCTGATAATTGGAGGATGGTTTGCGTTTGTTCAACCACTTTTGTAAGTTCGGAGTTGGATTCCGTCGCTCTAACCAGCTGAGCTAATTCGCCGAACTAGGGTTTATAAGGTCAAAAAGCCTCAAGAGCCAGCCATG
>DBCI01000042.1:11500-12401 GCA_002292975.1 Polynucleobacter sp. UBA962
TTCAAAAACAATGTATTAATATATGGTAGATTCAACCACGAAGTGCAACACGGTTTAAGGACTGCATAAATACTTCATTGGGGGTTTTAAATCCCAAGCGCTTTCTAGGGCGACTATTTAGTTCTGCTTGGATCATTCTAAGCTCCTTATCGGTCACAGTCGATAGAGGCCTCTTTTTCGGGATATATTGACGCAATAGACCATTGAAGTTTTCATTTGATCCCCTTTGCCAGCTAGCAAAGGGATCGGCAAAGTAAGTCGTGGATTTGAGGGCGGTATCAATGCGTTGGTGCTCAGCAAATTCCTTGCCGTTATCAAAAGTCAGTGTTTTCACGAGTGGGGCTAAGGGCTTTAGTTTGGTCAGGATGGTACTGCTGACTAAGTCCGATGTTTTGTTCTTGACCTTGGCCAAAACGGCATAGCCACTCTTGCGCTCAACCAAGGTCACAATCGCTTGTTTATGGGCTGCGCCAATCACGGTATCACCCTCCCAGTGACCGATTTGGGATCTAGCTTCAATGTACTCGGGTCGCTCGCTAATCGGCCGCCTGCCGACGATTTGGCCTCTCCGGTCATGGCCGCTGGCATAGCGCTTCTTGCGTTTCTTTTGGCAGCGCAACTGCTCCCAAAGAGTTCCACCAGCGGCTTTATCGGCATAGACATGGCGGTAAATCGTTTCATGGCTAATGCCCACTTGATCGGCGATTTGCTCTGGACTCCACTTTTTATGAAGGCAATCCACCGCCTTACCCCAGTCGCTAGCAGTAATCTGGGTGGCATTACGTGAGCCCAATGATCGTTCTTCTGCCAACAGGCAGGCTTGCTTGGGACGGTAACCTTTAAGCCCCGTATTGCGCGCCAGCTCTCGGCTAATAGTCGACTTATGCCGATTGATGAGCTG
>DBCI01000042.1:12479-12806 GCA_002292975.1 Polynucleobacter sp. UBA962
GGTGTTGATAGGTCATGGCTACTTTGACTTGCAGGTCTAGAAGCTTTGGATACTAAAACATCCTTAGCCTCCTTACCTAGTTGTTCAAAGTTGCACTTCGTAGTTGAATTCACCTATAAATTATCAATTTCAACTTGTAAAAGTTTCCTTGAAACCAATCCCCAAAATTTATCTAAATTACTTTTTAGTCACGCTATTCATTTGGCTATTGGCAGGAAATGCTTTAGCAAATCTTGAAAAAAAGTCAAATCCTGATGACGATGTCAAAAAGATCGCGGAAAAAATTAGCAAGCAAATCAAAATATCAGAAACAGAACAAAAGTGGAT
>DBCI01000030.1:0-901 GCA_002292975.1 Polynucleobacter sp. UBA962
CCGATGTACTCAGCGCTAAAGCGTGATGGCAAGCCACTTTACGAGTACGCGCGTTCTGGTATTGAGATTGAGCGCGAAGCGCGTAGGATCACGATTTATTCGATCAAGCTACTAAATGTTCAGTGGCCTGTGATTGATATTGAGGTGCACTGTAGCAAGGGAACCTATATTCGGGTATTGGCAGAGGATATGGGTCATGCACTTGGTTGTGGTGCGCATTTGATTGGCTTACGCAGAACCATGGTTGGACATCTTTCATTGGCACAATCAGCCAGCTTGGAAAGCCTTCAACATTCAGCTCCACAGATCTTGCCAGTCGATGCACTATTACAAACCTTGCCTGAGCTGACTGTGGATGATATTCAAGCAAACCGCTTAGAGATGGGGCAACGCGTTCCATGTGCTGTCAATATCGCGACGCAATGGGCTAACTCTTTATTTCGGATCTATCGTAGCCAAGCGCTACCCCAAAATTTTATTGGCACTGCAGATTGGCGTTCTGGTGTTTTACATCCTCGTCGTTTTATCTCCCAGCGTCTGATTAACCAAAACTAATTTTTCACCTTGACTAAGCAAAGCATCAAATGACCAAACGCGCACTTCGTAATATCGCCATCATCGCTCACGTGGACCATGGCAAAACCACTCTTGTTGACCAATTACTCCGTCAATCAGGCACATTTAGGACCAATGAAAAGATTTCTGAGCGGATCATGGATTCGAATGATCTTGAAAAGGAACGTGGTATTACCATTTTGGCAAAGAACTGTGCTGTGGAGTATGACGGTACACATATTAATATTGTTGATACACCTGGGCACGCAGACTTTGGTGGCGAGGTAGAGCGTGTTTTATCGATGGTCGATGGCGTACTTTTACTCGTTGATGCGGTTGAGGGACC
>DBCI01000030.1:1036-12475 GCA_002292975.1 Polynucleobacter sp. UBA962
TTTGAGCTCTTTGATAAGTTAGGCGCCACAGAGGAGCAACTGGATTTTCCAGTCATCTACGCATCTGGCCTCAATGGTTATGCTGGTACTGATGAGAGTGTGCGTGAAGGGAATATGCGCCCTCTATTTGATGCCGTATTACAGCATGTACCAGTGCGCGATGATGAAGTGGATGCTCCATTGCAATTACAAATTTCATCAATTGATTACAGTAGCTATGTTGGCAAAATTGGCGTAGGCCGAATCAGCAGAGGCAGAATTAAACCTGGTACGGATGTTATTTGTATCAATGGTCCCGATGGCACACCCTTTAAAGGCCGCATTAATCAAGTATTGAAGTTCAGGGGTTTAGAGCGTGAAGTAGTTGATGAAGCCATCGCGGGCGATATTGTTCTAGTGAATGGCATTGAAGATCTAGCCATAGGCACAACTATTTGTGCTCCTGATCGGATTGATGCTCTACCTATGTTAAAGATTGATGAGCCGACCTTAACCATGAACTTTATGGTAAATACCAGCCCATTAGCAGGGCGCGAAGGAAAGTTTGTTACCAGTCGACAGATTCGGGAGCGCTTAGACCGAGAGGTGAAGTCCAATATGGCCTTGCGGGTTCGTGAGACCGATGACGATACCGTATTTGAAGTATCCGGTCGTGGAGAGCTTCATTTGACTATTTTGGTTGAGAACATGCGACGCGAAGGTTATGAGTTAGCAGTATCAAGACCCCGAGTCGTTTTTCATGAGGAAAATGGCGTCAAACTCGAGCCCTATGAGAACCTCACCGTCGATCTTGAAGACACCACTCAAGGTGGGGTCATGGAAGAACTTGGTAAGCGCAAGGCCGAGTTGTTGGATATGGTGAGTGATGGTAAAGGGCGAACCCGTCTTGAGTATCGCGTTCCTGCGCGGGGCCTCATTGGGTTTCAGGGGGACTTTATGACCTTAACCCGCGGCAATGGCTTAATGAGTCATAACTTTGATTCCTATGCGCCCGTGAAAGATGGTATTTTGGGAGAACGACATAACGGTGTATTAATTAGTCAGGACGATGGTGAGGCAGTAGCCTATGCGCTTTGGAAGTTACAAGACCGTGGCAGAATGTTTGTTTCTCCGGGAGACCCTCTGTACGAGGGCATGATTATTGGAATTCATAGTCGCGATAATGATCTCGTGGTTAATCCAATTAAGGGCAAACAATTAACGAACGTACGTGCTTCTGGAACGGATGAAGCAGTTCGTTTGGTAACACCCGTGCAATTAACCCTCGAGTATGCCGTTGAATTTATCTCAGATGATGAGTTAGTTGAAGTAACCCCCAAGAGCATTCGTCTGCGCAAGCGTTATTTAAAAGAGCATGAGCGTAAGAAGGCTTCACGAGACGACGTTTAGTCCCTACAGTCCGAACTTCGAGGCAAAATCTCGGTTACTGGCTTCTGCGAAATAATGTAGTAACATTGCTACATTAGTGCTTCAGTGAGGAGTTGGTATGCCAAAAACCCTGTCTAGCAGAGAATTTAATCAGGATACAAGCGGTGCAAAAAAGGCGTGTCGTTCTGGACCTGTTTTTATTACGGATCGTGGTAGACCGTCTCATGTTCTGATGCTTTATGAGGACTATCAGAGGGTCATCGGTCAGCAAAAAAATATCCTAGATCTTGTGGGTATGAAGGCTGCAGGCGATATTTGTTTTGAGCCTGCGAAAATAGATAGCTTGAATAAACCAATTGATTTGAGCTAATGTTTTTACTAGATACCAATGTCATTTTGGAGTTGAGAAAAACGACCGAAAATAAAATTAATCCAGGTGTTAAAGAATGGGCAGAGACAAAAATGCCCTCAACCATGTTTCTTTCAGTTATCACTATTTTTGAACTTGAATTAGGTATCTTACAACTCGAGAGGCGCGATAAAAAACAAGGACAGATTCTACGCAAGTGGTTATCCCAGCTTGTGCTCCCTGCTTTTGTTGATCGAGTTTTGCCTATAAATACTGCTATTGCAGTACGCTCTGCATCTCTTCATATTCCTAATCCATCTTCAGATAGAGACTCCATGATTGCTGCTACTGCAATTGAGCACCACCTAACCTTAGTTACCCGTAATACCGTTGACTTTGACCCCACTAAAGTGAAGTTAATCAATCCATGGGAATAGTCTTTTGAGCATTAAACGCCTTGCCGTTGCCCCCATGATGGAATGGACCGATCGTCATTGCCGATCGTTTCATCGTTTGCTGACAAAGCAAGCAGTTCTCTATACGGAGATGGTAACCGCGGGAGCGCTGATGCATGGTGATCTTCCCCGACATTTGGATTACAACTCCAGCGAACACCCTGTCGTTTTACAGCTTGGTGGCAGCGAGCCTGCAGATTTAGCACGTTGCGCAGAACTTGCCCAGCAGTGGAACTACGACGAAATCGATCTTAACTGCGGCTGTCCCTCAGAGCGTGTCCAAAAAGGTGCTTTTGGTGCTTGTTTAATGGCAGAGCCTGCATTGGTCGCTAACTGTGTCCGAGCAATGCGTGCGGCCTGTGATCGACCGGTTTCAGTAAAGCATCGACTGGGTTTGGATCAAATGGATGCGTCTCAATCCGAGCGCGATTATCGATTTGTGTTGGATTTTATCTTGGCTGTTGCAGATGCGGGTGCCTTTCAGGTGACCATTCATGCGCGTAATGCGGTATTAAAAGGACTATCGCCTAAAGAGAATCGTACTAAACCCGCTTTACATTATGAGATTGCTAAACAATTACGTAGCGATGTACAAAAATTCTATCCTGAACTTAAGGTACTCCTCAATGGCGGCTTAGAGACTAATGAGCAGATCGCGAATCACTGGCAAGACTTTGATGGGTTTATGGTTGGTAGATCTGCTTATCACCTCCCGGCAATGCTCTTGGGCTGGGATGATCTTTTGCAATCCGACGGCTTAGCGGCAGGCTACCTTTTTAGCGAAACGGAATGGCATCGAATTCAGATTGGACTTGTAAAACAAGCCAAGCAGTGGTTTGACGATTGTCAGGAGCGACAAAAACCGTTTTATCTTGGGGCAATCACTCGCCATATTATGGGTCTTGCCCATGGCAGGGCGGGAGCTAGGCGTTGGCGGCAGCGTTTATCCGATCATGGCGCTCTTGCCAAAGTGCATACGAAAGAGGCGATTGAGGAGTTCTTTTTTGAGGCTAGCCTTGAGTTGGGAGACTGGGCTGCCTTTGATTTAAATGCTCAATCGGCCTAGTTCAGCGAGGCTCTTGAGAAGTTATAATACAAGTGCAGCAATGGTGGACGTAGCTCAGTTGGTAGAGTCCCAGATTGTGATTCTGGTTGTCGCGGGTTCGAGTCCCGTCGTTCACCCCACTAATTACTCGGTCGCACCTGAATGATTTCGATGACGGATCCAGTACGATCCGCCTCACCAATAATCATTTCACTTTGATCTTTGACGCTCGGGATCACAATCTCCTCGCAAATTGGCTTAGAGCTGAAGACATTAAAAAAACTACAATCTTTCTTGGTAACTTCTGATGTAGCATGTTCTAAGGGAGATCTCCCAGTGGTTATGGTAGAAGTAACACTCACTGCAGTGACTGGGTTGGCAACCGCTGCAGAGCCTACGGCAGTCCCTACGCTACTAGCAGCCGCCATAATCGGAGCGGCACACGATTGCAATAACAAGCAGCTTGAGAGCAGAAATAAAGTCAGTGTAGGGTGGACAAATGTCCTATTAACTACTGACGAGAACGAGTCTTTATGGACGACACGCAAGATTGTAGACTCCAGCAGTCCAGTCGCCATTAATGACCGGTTCAAAAGTGCTATTTGGTGATTTGATCTCACCAATCACCTTACCATCACCCTTTTTGTCAGACATAAATTTGACATCTAAAGCTCGATATTGATTTTGTCCACAATGGTACTCATTTAATCCAATAATCGAGTTAACCGGCGACTTGGATTTAGGATCAACCCCTGGTTTTTTGAGATCCAGCATAGAAAGGAATAAGGCCTTGTCGCCTGATTTTTTGAGACTTGCTTTGTCTACCCATACTGTAATTAGTTCATTACTACCAAGCTCATCCCAAGCAGCAATTGCGTTACCTGAAAATAGTAGAAAAAGAGTGAGGGCGCTAATGCGGAATGCCTGAATCGTATGGAACCCTAAGGTCATGAATGTGTACATCCTGCAATTGTAGCGCTAGCATGGTTTGATCGATGCACTAACTCGATTATTTAGCTTTGATGATGATCTCACGGGTCATTGGAGCAGGATTCATAGTGAGCGGTAGAAGTCCATTGTCAGACCATGCCTTACTTAAATTGCGATATTGTGCACTTTGTACCCAGCCCGATTGTCCTGTCGGAAACATAAAAACAGACTGCTCTAGATCATTCAGGTCATAGATGGCACGTAAGCTTGCTGCATGATTAGATTGATATGGGGCGGCTATCTGATTGAGGACAGGTCGGCCAACATTGACCGTAAAGGCGTCTCCAGGAATGGCGACGCGCACATTAAAAAAAGTCGAGAGGAAGGGTAATTTTTTAAAAGGGAGGTGTTCGGAGACCGCCTGATGGGCCCGCCCCCATTGCCACTGATTGGGAGAGCTACCATGGCGATCTTTTAAATCGGACAGGGCTTTGTCAAGTGCCACATTAGCTGCCTCCTGGCAGTTTTCAAGATGCGGGGTATTGGGGACATCACACCAGGGGCTATTAGGGTTAGCAATTTGAGCTAAAAGGGCAGCGCGAAAGTGTCTGCGGCCATACTCTTCTTTAAAGGAGTCGCCCAAGCGCGAAAACAGGATGCGGGTAAGCTGATCTACCCAAGCATTAAAGATCAATGCACCTACCGACTCTCTTGTCATCGAGCCGTCAAACGATTGAATGAATGATTGTGCAGCAGCTTGCAGCGGGTGCTTAGTCTTTGCTTGTTTAAATAAATCCATCAATGGATAGGATGCAAGCGATAGGGTATCGCCTTGCATCGTTTGCATAGAGCTACGATCGTGTTGGTCTTTTGCTTCAATCATGGATTTAATTCGGTCATACCGAAATGGTAGATCCCAATCACCAGTTAAGGGATTGGTATTAGTGCTTGAGATAATTTGTTGATTAGCACTGGCTAGCCATCCAGAATCTGGATTAGTGGTACTGGGTAGTTGCTCAAACGGTAGGTAGGCAGTCCAATCAAATTGACGTTCCCAACCAAGAGCTGGAGCCACTCCATAGAGACCTTGCCCAATCTGCCGACGTGGGGCGGTTCCAGCAGCTTGCAGGGCAATATTTCCTTGCGTGTCAGCAATGGCGACCGTTTGCATCGGTGCATAGTGATGGCGCAAAGCGGATTTAAAAGACTCCATAGAGTCCGCTCGGTTCATCATGATTCCCCCAAGCAATGTTTGGTTCTCCACATCGAGAGCGGTCCAGCGCAAGGTAAGAGCATACCGATTGGTATCAATAATCTTTTGCGCGCGCGCATGGCTATCGGAAATAACTGGCCCATGCCGACTTTGCTTAATAACAAAACGAAAGGGCGCCTTATTTTTAATCTTGATGATCTCTTCCCGAACCAAGAAAGAGAGAGGGCCGTCGGGGCCAATGTATTGATTTGGATTTGTTGGATCAATCTTCTCAAGATAAAGGTCTTGTACATCGGGTCCTGTATTCGTGAAGCCCCAAGCAATTTTATTAGTTCTGCCCAGCACCACTGCTGGAATTCCGGGCAGTGTAGCGCCCATCACATTTAAGCCTGGAGCATCGAGGTGAGCAAAATACCACGTAGATGGTGCGCTTAGTCCTAAATGGGGGTCATTGGCTAAGAGTGGTTTGCCAGAAACCGTTTTTTTACCAGCCAAGACCCAATTGTTTGATCCCAAACCTTCTTTGTTATCGCTTATCCAGGAGGCTAAATCAGCAGATTGGAGAAGGTACGGATCTTGTTTGCGATGAGATTGTTTATTTACTGAGATGGGTGATTGTTTAAATACCCCAAGTTCTTTATAGAGTTTTGCAAAGTCAAGATTACTCACGGGAGCATTACCCGGGTAGGGCGGCATCACATCCCAAATCTGGTCAGTGGTCAGGTGTTGTGAGAGCTCAAGCCTAAATAACTCTTTTTGCCAGTTATCTCCTAAATCAAGAGCCATCATCAAAGACCAGGCAACGCTATCCGTGGGCGACCAATGGCCTGGTTGGGAGCCAGTTAAAAAGTACTCAATGGGTAGGGCCCAACCTAAGGATTGATTACCAGCGTTCACTCCATCGGCATAGGCTTTAATGAGCTGCTTAATCTCGGTCGGGTAACGTTCAAATTGCTTCTCGGCAGCATATTTAATTCCTAGCGTTCTTAGAAAACGATCTAAAGATACCGTGCGCTCTCCGAGGATTTCAGAAAGACGACCCGAAGCAAGTCGGCGGCTCACTTCTAGCTGCCACGATCGTTCAGTAGCGTGCAAAAATCCCAATGTATAAAATGCATCGTTTTGAGATTTGGCTTTGATATGGGGTACATCGTTTGCATCGAACTGAATTTGTACGGACTGATTCAGGGAGGCGCTCGTTATCACCCCCGAAAAACTTGATTTTGCAGAAATGAGATAAGCCGCCCCCAGACCAAGAATAAGTAACAAAATAAGGACCAGCACGAAGACAACATAACGTACAAAGCGTTTTAAGGGAGAGCGCATAGCAGTGGATTTCATGGACCAACTGATTCTAATAAAAAAAACCCCGCCGTGGCGGGGTATTTAGGGATTCGGGCGAGCTATCGATACAAAACTCCTGGCAGCCATAATCCAATAGCTGGAAACATGTACAGTAAAAAGATCGCAATCACTTGGATGCCCATAAATGGCAGCATACCCATAAATATTTGATTTAGAGTGACGTGCGGCGGCGCTACTCCTTTTAAGTAGAACGCCGACATTGCCACCGGGGGGGACAAGAAAGCCGTTTGTAGATTTAAGGCAACCAAGAGACCAAAGAACAATGGATTAATGCCAAAGTCATCGAGTAAAGGCACGAAGATTGGCATGAAAATCACGATAATTTCAGTCCACTCTAAAGGCCAGCCCAATAAGAAAATAATCACTTGAGAAAGCAGTAGGAACTGAACCGGGCTAAGTCCCAGTGAAAGCACCCATTGCTCCACAAGAGTTTGACCTCCCAACAATGCAAAAGCGGCCGAGAAGATCGATGAGCCCACAAATAACCAGCACACCATCGCACCAGTCTTTGCGGTTAAGAACACGGATTCTTGAATGACCGTTTTATTGAGCTGTTTGTACGCGGCAGCTAGGATTACACCTCCAATTGCCCCCATCGCTGCAGCCTCAGTTGGTGTTGCTAAACCAAAGACGATGGAACCCAATACAAACATAATTAAGACCGCAAGTGGGAAGAAGGATCCCAGTAGCATCTTGAATATCTCAAGACGAACCCACGTGAGCATCAGGTAATAAATTGCGACGATCGCACCAAAAATACCAGTCATGATCCAGAACCAAAGTGGCGCGTCGACTGGCTTAGGAGGCTCGGCCGCCGCAGCAGGCTCAGCGGGCCCTGATACTGTAGTAACAGGTTTTTCATCTTCAGCACCAGGAGGTAAAGCCAGGGAGGAGCTGCTAGATTCTTTCTCAGTGCCAGGAGGCTCATTTAATCCAGTACTAGAGCCACTCGAGTACTCACTCGCGCTCCCAGCATTACCCATGGGTACTAAATCCATGCTGATTACTTCTGCCGGCTTAGTAGCAATTTGATAGATGGAGCCTGTGAAAGCAACAAATACAATCAACGGAATTAATGCAATGATGAGTGATTTGAGAAGTTCCTTGCCACTAACGTTGAGATTACTTTTCCCTTTGATGGCTATAAGCAAAGCAGGGACTACTTTTTGACTAATCTTCTCACCAAGTTCGGTGTAGCTTAGGGGTACTGGAACCTTACGGTCCTCTTCAGCCAATGGCGGCATTAAATTGGGCTTTAGTTTTGCCAAAATAACAACGTAAGCAATATATAGCCCAGCTAACATAATGCCTGGAAAGAATGCGCCTGCATATAACTGCACAACCGATACACCCGCAGTTGCGCCATAAACAATCAGGAGCACAGAGGGCGGAATCAGAATGCCTAAGCAACCACCAGCCGTAATACAGCCGGCAGAGACACGGGTGTCATAGCCTGCTTTTAACATCGCCGGAAAAGCAAGCAAACCCATGAGTGTTACCACCGCACCCACAATGCCTGTCGCGGTAGCAAATACCGCACAGGTAAAGATGGTCGCGACTGCCAGTGAGCCTGGAAGGCGAACCAATGCTAGGTGGAGAGATCTAAAGAGCTTTTCAATTAGATTGGCACGCTCAACCAAATAACCCATGAACACAAATAGGGGAATTGAGATTAAGACATCATTGGTCATGACCGCATAGGCACGTTGTACCATCAGCGCCAAGGTGTTATCTAAGGCCAGGGCAGGATTCTGAAAACTATAGGCGATAAAGGTAAAAATCATGCCCATACCCATCAGGGTGAAGGCGGTGGGGAATCCCAACATAATTGCCACGACTACTAGTGACAACATTAGTAGTCCCATATGGCCACTCTCAATATTTCCCCAGGGCATGAAGATGACAGTAGCTAAGACCACCAAAGCCATGATGGAGAAACCAAATAGAAGTTCCTTACGCATTTTATTTATTCCTTATCTTTGCCAACCATGGCTTTAAGTGCATCAACGTCAACTTCCTCAACGTCCTGTTCGCGTGAAGGCCACTCACCTTGTTTGATGCAAACAATGCACCGAAAAATTTCAACTAAACCCTGAAGGAGCAAAAATACCCCAGCAATTGGAAGAATCGTTTTAAATGGGTACAGAGGGGGACCGTCTGCCGTAATGGAGGAGTGTTCCAAAATTCTCCAAGAATCTGCGGC
The DNA here is from genome assembly GCA_002292975.1 of Polynucleobacter sp. UBA962. GTDB lineage: Bacteria > Pseudomonadota > Gammaproteobacteria > Burkholderiales > Burkholderiaceae > Polynucleobacter. Next base: position 9,965 of record DBCI01000030.1, read on the forward strand.
AAAACTATACCCCGCATATGCGAGAGCAACCACACCTGGAATAAAGAAAACGATATATAAAATGAGATCAAATATGGCCTGGGTACGGGGCTTCAAAAAGCCGTACAAAATATCGCCACGCACATGACCGTTTTTGGCAAGGGTGTACGCACCAGCCATCATAAACATCGTGCCGTACAACATGATTTGGGCATCAAAGGCCCAGGCGTGGGGATTATTTAAAACGTAGCGGGAGAATACTTCGTAACCAATCAAACCAGTTAGGCCGACCACTAGCCACGCAAAGCAGTGACCAACAAAGGTTGATATTCTATCGATGGTTAAAAAGAGGTTTTGCATAATGATACCTTTGACTCTTATATGAGAAATGGGATGGTTACTTAGTAACCATCCCATTGGTTTACAACATTCGGTATTTTAACAAAAAATACCGATTAGCCTAGAATTGCTTAGGCCTTCTTTGGAGCAGGCTTAGCTGGTGCGAAGTAATGGTCATAGGCCATCCGACGATTAACGACGGTATCTAATTCCCACTTCACTGCACGTTTAGCAAAGGCTCTTTGTGAGTCCACAATCTTCTTAAAGAGTGGGTTCTCAGCGGATTTCTTCGCAACAACCTCATCAAACACCTTCAACTGATTGCGCAATACGGAGTCAGGGGTCTTGTAGAACTTAACGCCCTGCTTAGCTTGCATTTCTTCGTACGAGGCAGAATAGCGATCCACAGCTTTCCAAGACATATCGGCTGAAGAAGCTTCAACAGCGTAGTCGAGGATATTACGCAATTTAGCTGGCATTGCGTTGTACTTGGTACCGTTAAATAGAATCTCGAACTGCTCGGCATTCTGGTGGAAGCTTTGTAACATGCAAACCTTCGAAACGTCTGGGAAGCCCAAGAGACGATCTGATGATGCGTTGTTAAATTCAGCGGCATCCAAGAGACCACGATCCATCGCAGGAATAATCTCGCCACCTGGCAGTGCATTTACGGAAACGCCCATAGCGGTAAACATATCGATGGAGATACCAACGGTACGATATTTGAGACCTTTTAAGTCCTCAGTTTTGGTAATTGGCTTTTTAAACCAACCCAGTGGCTGAGTTGGCATTGGGCCATAAACATAAGACTTCACATTGGCGCCAACTACTTTATAGAGCTCGTCAAGCATTTCTTTACCGCCGCCGTATTTGTGCCAAGAGAGCAACATATTGGCATCCATACCGAAGGAGGGACCAGATCCCCATAATGCGAGGGCAGCATTTTTACCGTAGTGATAAACCACCACACCATGACCACCATCCAAAGTACCTTTGGATACTGCGTCGAGTAATTGGAAGGGTGGAACTACAGCACCTGCTGGCAATACTTCAATTCTGAGTTCGCCACCGGTCATGTCATTTACTTTTTTAGCAAAATCGAGTGCGTACTCATGGAAAATATCTTTTGCGGGCCAGGTCGATTGGAAGCGCAATGTTTGTGGCGCTGCTTGACCTTGGGAAATCATTGGGAAGCTAAGAGCTGCTGCTCCAGCGCTACCAACTGCTGCACCTTTCAAAAATTTACGACGTGGTGCTTGTTTTTTAGTTTCGGACATTCATATCTCCTGGTTAATAACGAATAAGTGCTGCATGTAAAGCAGAGGGAAATTGTAGGTTTTTTACTGCAATAGAGATATCGGGTAAACCCTTTGTTTCTATGGCTGTATGGTTATTTATTCCACCCCTTGAGGACAATCGACAAAATCCTCGTGATACGATGAATTACATCCTTGTTTGTTGCAATGCATCACTATCCCAACATTCTTTATTACAATGATGGATTGCGTTTGCCCGAGTGGTGAAATCGGTAGACACAACAGATTTAAAATCTGTCGCTTTCCGCAAGGGGCGTGCCGGTTCGATTCCGGCCTCGGGCACCAGTTATTGATCGCGAACGCAACGTAAACCAATGTAGACAACCACCGTATCTTCCGGTTTGGTGGCCACATTACTTTCCAGTTGTTGATCTGGCCCATACCACCATGAGGCTCCCCTGGTAATGCGTTGGCTGCCAGATCGGGTGGACGTCCATTCCCAAATATTCCCTCCCATATCCAATAAGCCATTAACCCCGGGTTGAGTGGTACCTGCAGAAACATGCCCATCTCCGCGGGTGAGACTGCCAGCCGGAGCCAAGCCTTTGAAGTTGCCGCAGGCGCTACTAAGACAATGCGAGCCCTTTGGTGAACTACCATTGGGGTAGGGATAGCGCTGCCCCCTCTGAAAGCCTGTTGGCGGAGCTTGACGTTGCTCTAAGTAGGCTGCTTCCACCCACTCTTTATCACTTGGCAGGCGTTTGCCAAAATACTGGCAAATGGTTTGAGCTTCCATGGCATTGAGATGAACGGCAGGCTCATTGTCGCCTGCAGGAACTCCATAGGGGGTTCGCCAAGTCCAACCCGGTTTTTTAACAAAACCTAACTCATAGGACGTTCCGCCACCCGCTTTCTCAGCAGCGCTTTGAAAACCGGT
>DBCI01000107.1:0-124 GCA_002292975.1 Polynucleobacter sp. UBA962
ATCATAGCTAGAATGCTTCATGGACTTGGATCTTACCCGAAACACCCCAAAACAGGGTGCTTGTGACTGATTAAGGCTTCCGGGCCGCCTTCTCCACCAATCCCGAAATACCCTCCCGACGTTT
>DBCI01000107.1:237-1822 GCA_002292975.1 Polynucleobacter sp. UBA962
TTTGGGGTCCAACTGGTGTTGACGAGAGTCTTTGGCAGCCATGACCGTCTCGGTTGCCTCTTCCCCAATCTTCTTCAAGATTGCATCATCTCCCTTGGTAAAGAGTTGAGCAATGTAAGAACTACTAGCATCAATCTTGCCATCAGCTAAATCAGCACGGCGCTGATCCACCACATCGGCAAGGTAGGCCAAAACTGAATCGAGGTTTGGTTTGCTCTCTGTCATGGCTTCATTGTATCGACCCAGTTACTCGCGACAGAGTCCCATTCATTAAAAAAACAACTATGTCTGCCGGTGTGGCAAGCAATGCCGCCCTTCTGATCAACAATTAACAAAATAGTATCGCCATCGCAATCTAAGCGGATCTCACGCACGGTCTGAAAGTGCCCAGACTCTTCGCCCTTGTGCCAAAGTTTTTTTCGAGAGCGAGACCAATACACCGACTCGCCCTTTTGCAAGGTTTGTAGTAAAGCTTCTTGATTCATCCAGGCCATCATCAAAACATCGCCTGACGAGGCCTCTTGAGCGATCACAGGGACCAATCCTTGCTCGTTCCATACAATCCGCTCAAGCCATGGGCCTGCTTGCAAAGTGGGGATCTTGACTAATTTAGACGTGGTCATATTTTATTGAGCTCGATCAATCAAGTCTAATCGCAATTCCGTGCTTTGCCATATATTCCTTAGCCTCCTGCACACTGTGCTGTCCGTAATGAAAAATACTTGCTGCTAAAACGGCATCCGCCTTACCAATCTGAATACCATCTACTAAATCTTGTAAACCACCTACGCCACCAGAGGCAATCACTGGCACTGGCACTGCGCGACTTACAGCCGCAGTTAAGTTGAGATCAAAACCATTTTTAGTGCCATCGCGATCCATACTGGTTAAGAGTATTTCTCCCGCCCCTCGTTTGGCAACCTCTTTAGCCCATTCAATGGCATTAATACCAGTATTCTTGCGGCCACCATGCGTGAACACCTCCCACAGATCGGGGGCACTTTGCTTCGCATCAATGGCCACCACAATGCATTGCGAGCCATAGTAAGCCGCGGTCTCAGAGACCAAATCAGGATTTGCAACGGCGGAGGAGTTCATACTGACCTTGTCAGCACCCGCATTTAATAAACGGCGGACATCGCTTAGCTCGCGCACACCGCCGCCCACCGTTAGCGGAATAAATACCTTGGACGCAACAGCCTCAATAATATGCAAGATCAAATCACGCCCGTCCGAAGTGGCTGTGATGTCTAAAAAGGTTAGTTCGTCAGCGCCTTGCTCGTCGTAACGCTGTGCGACCTCTACTGGATCACCCGCATCTTGTAAGCCAACAAAATTTACTCCCTTGACCACTCGTCCCGCTGTGACATCGAGACAAGGAATAATCCGTTTAGTGAGCATGAAGTTAGTGTGCTCGCTTTTATTTCTTCTTACTTAATTCATCAGCGTACTTTTGAGCCTCTGCAAGATCCAGATCGCCGTTATAAATCGATCGTCCAGCAATCACGCCCATAATGCCCTCATCCTGGACCTTACAAAGCGCTTGGATGTCTTTCTTATTCGATAGACCCCCACTGGCAATCAC
>DBCI01000107.1:1986-9842 GCA_002292975.1 Polynucleobacter sp. UBA962
CTCCAGCCATCGGTTGCTACCTTGCCATCTTTTGCATCAAGGCCCACCATGATATGACCAGCAAATGCCGTGCAAGCATCTTGTAAAAAGCCAGGGTTCTTGACCGCTGCAGTACCAATAATGATGGTACTAATTCCATCGTCTAATAAGCGCTCGATCGTTTCGAGATCGCGCACACCGCCACCCAATTGCACCGGAATATCATTACCGACCGCTTTTAAGATCGCCTTAATCGCAGACTCATTTTTGGGTTTGCCAGCAAATGCGCCATTCAGATCCACCAAATGCAAGCGTCTCGCGCCTTTGCTTAACCAATGCTTTGCCATCGCAGCAGGATCTTCCGAGAACACCGTGCTGCGATTCATATCGCCTTGCTCAAGACGAACACAATGTCCATCTTTAATATCGATTGCAGGGATTAACAACATAAATAAATGGCGTAATGGAAGTGGTGTCTGGGATCAAGGTCGCCAAGCGACAAAGTTTTGATAGAGCTTAAGTCCGTATTGAGCGCTTTTTTCTGGATGGAACTGTGTAGCGAAAATATTATCCCGAGCCACGGCAGATGTAAACCACCCTCCGTAATTCGTTGATCCTACAGTATCTTCTGGATTGCTAGCGCTAACATAGTAGCTATGGACAAAATAAAAGCTGCTCATATCGGGTATGCCATGCCATAAAGGATGATCACGGTCCTGCCGCACTTGATTCCAGCCCATATGGGGAATTTTGTACTCTGAGCCGTCTTCTTGCGTTCCAGACAATACAAAACGCACTACCTTGCCAGGCATGAGTGCCAAGCAGGCAGTATTGGTCGCCACCCCTGGCTTACGCTCCTCACTCTCTTCAAAAAGCATCTGCTCACCTACACAAATGCCCAGAAGAGGCTTCTCACGTGCTGACTCAAGTACCGCATTAAGTAATCCAGATGAGCGGAGTTGTTTCATGCAATCAGGCATTGCTCCCTGCCCTGGCAATACAACTCGATCGGAGCGCAAAATTTCTTTAGGATCATTAGCAATACTGATCTTGCAATCGGCTGCAACATGCTGCAGGGCCTGCGACACCGAACGCAAATTACCCATCCCGTAATCAACAATGGCGATGTGCATCGCTAGCTCAATCGATTCTTAATAATTAAGGAAAGAGTGTGAGATTACAGACTTCCCTTGGTGGATGGAACCGCATTTGGAGAGCGTGGGTCAACCGTCAAAGCCATCCGTAAGGCCCGGCCAAACGCCTTAAATACAGTCTCGATTTGATGGTGTGCGTTAACACCGCGGATATTGTCGATATGCAAAGTAACCCCAGCATGGTTAACAAAACCGCGAAAGAACTCAATGCTCAAGTCGACATCGAAATCGCCGACACGTGCCCGTGTAAAGGGCACATTGAATTCCAAACCCGGCCTTCCTGAAAAATCAATCACGACCCGTGAGAGGGTTTCATCGAGAGGCACATAGGAATGGCCATAACGGGTGATGCCCGCCTTGTCACCCACCGCTTTGGCAATGGCTTGGCCTAAGGTAATACCAACATCTTCAACGGTATGATGATCATCAATCTGTGTATCGCCCTTGGCGTGCACTTTTAAATCAATCATGCCATGGCGCGCAATTTGATCAAGCATATGGTCTAAAAAAGGGACTCCCGAGCTCAAATCCGCTTTACCCGTTCCATCCAAATTAAGCACAATTTGAATCTTGGTCTCAGAGGTATTTCGGCTTACATCCGCTTGGCGCATAGTTAAAGAGTAGGAAATAAAATTAATCTAGGGTTTCATAATATCATTTGTCATTCAAAATCAATCACTTCACTCTTTCTATGAGCCGCTTTTGGAACCCTGATCTACAAAACCTTAGCCCCTATGTGCCGGGTGAGCAACCGAAGCTTGAAAAGCTCATTAAGCTCAATACCAATGAAAGTCCGTATGGGCCGTCCCCCAAGGCGCTTGCAGCGATTGCGGCGAACACTAATGACTCCTTGCGCTTATACCCCGATCCTGATGCCAAAGCACTTAAAGAGGCAATCGCCAAACACCACGGCTTAAATGCTAATCAGGTCTTTGTGGGCAATGGCTCGGACGAGGTCTTGGCCCATGTCTTTGTGGGCCTTCTGAAGCATCCCAACAAGCCGATCCTATTCCCCGATATCACCTATAGCTTTTACCCAGTCTATTGCCAACTGTTTGGGATTGAGCATCGCACCATTGCCCTAGACGATCAGTTTGCCATTCGGGTGGAAGCCTATTTAGAGCACAGCAAACAATATGGTGGCAATGGCGGCATCATCTTTCCGAATCCCAATGCGCCCACTGGTCGTGGTTTACCACGCTCTCAGATAGAGCGCCTGCTTGCACAAAACCAAAACAGTGTTGTCGTGGTCGACGAAGCTTATGTGGATTACGGCACCGAATCCTGCGTTCCTCTGTTACACAATAATCCGGCCAATTTACTGATTACCCATACCCTTTCTAAGTCACGAGCACTGGCAGGATTACGAGTTGGTTATGCACTTGGACACCCTGATTTGATTACTGGTCTAGAGCGAGTCAAAAATAGTTTTAACTCTTACCCATTAGATAAGCTAGCGCAAGTGGGTGCGATCGCAGCGATGGAAGATCAAGCTCATTTGGATACCATGTCGAGTAAGGTTATTGCAACACGATCTCAGTTCGTCAAAGAACTAGATGTACTTGGTTTTGAGACCCTGCCCTCCAGTGCGAACTTTGTCTTTACCCGACACCCTAAATATGATGGTGCAAGAATCCATCAAGAATTACGTGATCGAGGAATTATTGTGCGGCACTTCAAAACAAAACGTATTGATCAATTCCTGCGAATCACCATCGGCACCGATGAGCAAATGGATGCGCTACTAAGCGCATTAAACGAACTACTCTCGGTCTGAAACGATTATTTTTTAAGGCGCATCTCCGCGGCACGCGCATGGGCCTGCAAGCCCTCACCATGGGCTAGAGTACTCGCAATCGGTCCTAGGGTTTGGGCCCCAGCTGCGCTCACCTCGATGAGGCTTGAGCGTTTCATGAAATCATAGACACCCAATGGGGATGAGAAACGGGCGGTGCGCGCCGTTGGTAAGACGTGATTGGGTCCAGCACAATAATCGCCGAGGGACTCGCTGGTATATGACCCCATAAAGATAGCGCCTGCATGGCGGATTTTGTCAGCCCACTGCTGAGGCTCTTGCGCACAAATCTCAAGATGCTCGGCTGCAATCACATTTGCAATCTGGCACGCTTCACTCATATCGCTTACTTCAATCAGCAAGGCTCTATTTTGCAATGACGCTCGGATTACTTTCTCGCGCGGCATTTGTGGCAACAGTCTTTGAATGCTCTCATTAACCTTATCAATAAAACGGGGGTCAGGGCACAACAAAATGGATTGGGCTAATTCATCATGCTCCGCTTGGGAGAACAGATCCATTGCAATCCAATCTGGATCGGTTGATCCATCGCACAAGATTAAGATCTCTGATGGGCCGGCAATCATATCGATGCCAACCGTGCCAAAAACCCGACGCTTGGCGGCGGCAACATATGCATTACCAGGCCCCACAATCTTATCGACCGCTGGAATGGTCTGTGTACCATACGCAAGCGCAGCAACAGCCTGTGCACCACCGATGGTAAATACGCGATGCACTCCTGCCAAATGAGCGGCAGCTAAGACTAAGGGATTGCGTGCGCCATCAGGAGTTGGTACCACCATGATAATTTCTTCAACGCCTGCAACCCTTGCTGGAATAGCATTCATCAAAACCGATGATGGATAAGCCGCCTTCCCACCTGGTACGTAAATACCAACGCGGTCTAAAGAAGTTACTTTTTGACCCAAGCGAGTGCCATCGGGCTCGGTGTACTCCCATGAACGACAACCTGCCGCTTCTTTTTGTTTTTCATGATAAGCACGCACCCGTTGTGCAGCAAACTCCAATGCCTTGGCTTGCTCGCTTGGTAACGAACGATAGGCTGCTTCTAGATCTGCCTGTTTAATCTCAAGATCAGAAACACGATTAACAGAGAGTCGATCAAATTGTTTGGTGTACTTTATTAATGCTTCATCGCCACCGACTTTAATATCAGCCAAGATAGAAATAACCACTGCATCAATTGCCTGATCGTCTGCACTTGGTAAAGAAAGACTATTCAGTAATGTTTTCTGAAAACCTGGATCACTACTCTTTAGGCGCTGCACCGTCACAGTTTGGTTTGATGCCTTTGACATTACTGCCACGCATCCAATAATTTTTTGATAGCCGTACGCTTGCGCTTATAGGAGGCCTGATTCACAATAAGACGCGCACTGATCTCTGTAATCGATTCCACCTCAACAAGATTATTAGCGCGCAAAGTGTTGCCCGTGGATACTAGATCAACAATCGCATCAGCTAAGCCAACTAAAGGAGCGAGCTCCATCGAGCCATACAAATGGATCGTATCAATGTGAACGCCTTTGTTCGCAAAGTGCTCGCGCGCGCAGTTCACATATTTGGTAGCAACGCGCAAACGCGATCCTTGACGAACTGCAGCGGCATAATCAAAACCCTTTTGCACAGCTACCGCCATACGGCAACGCGCAATCCCTAAATCAATCGGCACATATAAACCATCGCTGCCTTTTTCAAGAAGAACATCATGCCCGGCCACCCCAAAATCAGCAGCTCCAAATTGCACATAGGTAGGGACATCCGAAGCCCGCACAATAATGATCTGTACATCCGGATTTGAGGTCGGGATAATCAATTTGCGCGACTGCTCCGGATCTTCTAATGGACGGATTCCAGCCTTTGCCAAGACCGGAGCGGTTTCTTCGAAGATACGCCCTTTGGATAGCGCGAGTGTCAACATAATGCTTTGATTATTTCATGCGGCGGATGTTTGCGCCAAGTTGGGTTAATTTTTGCTCCATCCGATCATAGCCACGATCAAGATGGTAAATACGATCCACCTGGGTCTCTCCTTGGGCCGCCAAGCCTGCTATCACAAGGCTCGCTGAGGCTCGCAAGTCAGTCGCCATGACCCTAGCTCCAGAGAGCTTTTCTACTCCCTCAACAATGGCTGTATTGCCCTCGATCGAGATATCCGCCCCCAATCGATTGAGCTCTTGAACATGCATAAAGCGATTCTCAAAAATTGTCTCGGTGATCCGAGAATTTCCACTGGCAATGGTATTTAAGGCCATAAACTGAGCCTGCATATCCGTCGGAAAGGCGGGGTATTCAGAGGTCCGAAAGCTTACAGGTTTGGGACTAACGGTCATGCTCGCAGTAATCCAATCCTTGCCCTTCTTCATTTTTAAACCCGCTTCGTTTAACTTCACTAAAACCGCGTCCAAGGTATCTGGCCGGCAACTCTTGAGCGTGATTTCACCGCCGGTAGCTGCCACAGCACACAAAAATGTTCCGGTCTCAATTCGGTCGGGAATAACAGCATGGCTTGCTCCATGCAAAGCAGTCACACCCTCAATCACCAAGCGGTCAGTACCAATTCCAGAAATCTTCGCTCCCATTTTGACTAAGAGCTCTGCTAAGTCTGACACTTCAGGCTCACGTGCAGCATTTTCTAGCACCGTAGTTCCCTCGGCCAAACAGGCCGCCATCAGTAAATTTTCGGTACCAGTAACCGTGATCATGTCGGTCAGAATGGCATTACCCTGCAAGCGTGGCTTGCCTTCCGCAATCTTGGCAACAATAAATCCTTTACGAATCTGAATACCAGCACCCATGGCCTTGAGGCCTTTAATATGTTGATCAACAGGTCGTGCGCCAATGGCACATCCTCCAGGCAAAGAAACTGTTGCGAGCCCTAATCGTGCCAGCAGTGGTCCTAGAACCAAAATCGATGCACGCATGGTTTTGACCAGCTCATACGGTGCTTCGGGACTGGTAATGGTGGCAGCATTAAGATGCAAATGACTACGATTAGTGGGATTTGGAAAGTCAACCGTCACACCCATCTGCTGCAGTAACTTGAGCATCGTACGTACGTCTTGCAAATCAGGTACGTTATGCAGCTCGATGGTGTCTGCAGTCAATAAACAGGCACACAAAATTGGTAGGGCAGCATTCTTTGCACCAGCAATCTGGATCTCACCATGAAGGGGTGAACCACCCGTCATCACTAATTTATCCATGACACTTATTGGGAAGTAAACTCTTCGGGCGTAAAGGCCTTAATTGATAGGGCGTGGATTTCTGCTTTCATGCGATCGCCCAAGGCAGCGTATACCAGTTGGTGCCGCTGAATCAAGCGTTTGCCTGCAAACTCAGGGCTCACAATCGTGGCATAAAAATGCTGACCATCACCATCTACTTCGAGATGGGTGCACGAAATCTGATCCTTGATATAACCTTCAATCTGCTCTGGAGTGGGAAACATCTGTTTTCCTTGCTTAATAAGCTTAATGACGTAATTTATAGCCTGATTGTAGTAAACGCAAAGCGAGTCCCGAAACAATCATAAAAAACCCTAGGACGACCGCCAAACTCATCCAAGGCGAAACATCCGAGACCCCAAAAAAACCGTAACGAAAGCCATCGATCATATAGAAGAAAGGATTGAAATGCGAAATCACTTGCCAGATGGTTGGTAAGGAATGAATCGAGTAGAACACCCCGGAGAGCATGGTCGCAGGCATGATTAAGAAGTTCTGAAAAGCAGCTAACTGATCAAACTTATCGGCCCAAATACCTGCAATGAGTCCTAGTCCGCCTAAGATGGCAGCTCCCAAGAAAGCAAATAATAAAATCCAAAGGGGGTACTGCATACTGGGAACATCAAAAAATAAGGTGATGATCAAAACACCTAGGCCCACCACAATGCCTCGAAATACTGCTGCTAATACATAGGCCGAGTAAAACTCCAGATGCGTTAGAGGAGCCAAGAGAATAAATACTAAATTACCAGTAATCTTTGACTGAATTAAAGATGAGGAAGTGTTAGCAAAGGCATTTTGCAAAATACTCATCATCACTAAGCCCGGTATTAAAAATGCGGTGTAACTTAATTTGTCATACACCACCAGCCGACCCTCTAATACATGACCGAAGATCATGAGATATAGAACAGCTGTTAAAACAGGTGCAGCAACGGTCTGAAAGGCAACCTTATAGAAGCGCTTACTCTCTTTGCGTAAAAGGGTAACAAAACCACTGCCGTACTCTAATGCAGGGCGCATTATTGTTGCTCCCCCGCCATGATTTGCATAAAAACATCTTCTAAATCGGTCTCTTGTCCATCCGCCGCGCGAGTCTTTCCATACCGTGCGAGTAAATTTTCTGTGGTGTCTAAAGCCACCACCTGTCCAGACTTCAGCATGGCAATGCGCCCACATAAGCTCTCAGCTTCTTCTAAGTAATGTGTGGTTAATACAATAGTGTGGCCATCTTGATTAAGACGGCTGATAAATTTCCAGAGCGATTGACGAAGTTCAACATCGACTCCAGCAGTAGGCTCATCCAAGACAATCACTGGGGGGCGATGTACCAATGCCTGGGCCACTAAGACTCGGCGCTTCATGCCCCCTGATAAAGAGCGCATATTGCTATTGGCCTTAGAGGTGAGATCAAGATTGGCCATGATCTCGTCGACCCAATCACTGTTATTACGAATTCCAAAATAACCTGACTGAAACTGTAAGGTCTCACGCACAGTAAAAAATGGATCGAATACCAGTTCTTGAGGAACAACGCCCAACATTCTGCGCGCCTCTAAAAAATGGTTTTGCACGTTGGTGCCCATAATGAAGGCCTCGCCCTGATCTGGACGACAAAGACCAGCGAGGATTGAAATGAGGGTTGTCTTACCCGCACCATTGGGGCCTAAGAGACCA
>DBCI01000025.1:0-209 GCA_002292975.1 Polynucleobacter sp. UBA962
CCCAAGCGATTGAGGATCACTTTCAGAAGGTCAAGAAAGTTTTGCGTTCTGGGGTGAGGCGCTAAGCGTGGACCGCAAACCCAATCACTTGATCAAGATACTGCGGGTACTCGGTGATTCCGTGATCACTACCCTCGATGATGAGATGCTTTGCTCCAGGGTAATGTTCTACCATCTCATACCAATCGAGTAGCTCATCGCCCTTCGCT
>DBCI01000025.1:235-1125 GCA_002292975.1 Polynucleobacter sp. UBA962
TAGCGCTCTGCATGGGTAATCTCTTCAACCTGTTGCTCTTTGAGTTGCTCGACATACTCTGCTCGCCAATCAAAGGGCTCGTTGCTATCGTACGCAGTTAGTTGTCCCACATAGGGGGCTAACTCACGCGCTGCGCGCACAGCGGGGTTCAGCATGATGGCTTTAGCGTGGGGGTATTGCTCTGCAAGGTAGGTGGCATAGAAGCCACCCAAGGATGAACCAATGATGCACAGATCTTTCGCCTTAGTCTCTGCAATTTTTTGCTTGACCATCGTCATTGCTGCTTGGGGGGATGGTGGTAGCTGGGGGCAATACCATTCGATGGCTTGACCATCTTTAACGAGAGAGGCAATCGCCTCTCCTGTTAGTTGTGCTTTAGAAGAATTTGGAGACGACCTAAACCCGTGAAGATAAACAATCAAGAGTTTAGGTGTGGGCATTACTTATGGAGCCTTTTGTCCGATCTCAAAGTTAGCAAGCTTCTCAAGGGCCTTCACCATAGCCGAGTGATCCCAGGCTTTGCCACCATGCGCTGCACAGGAGTTAAACAACTCTTGCGCAGTTGCAGTATTTGGTAGCGATACACCTAAGGCTTTAGCACTGCTCAGTGCTAAGTTCAGATCCTTCTGATGTAACTCAATTCTGAACCCTGGATTAAAGGTGCGATTGACCATGCGCTCGCCGTGCACTTCCAAGATCTTCGAGCTTGCAAAACCGCCCATGAGTGCTTGACGAACTTTAGCGGGATCGGCACCGGCTTTGGCTGCAAACAAGAGTGCTTCTCCAACAGCTTCAATATTAAGAGCCACGATGATCTGATTAGCTACTTTGGCGGTCTGCCCTGCTCCATTGCCACCAACGAGATTAATGTTCTTGCCCATGAGCTCAAA
>DBCI01000025.1:1266-2629 GCA_002292975.1 Polynucleobacter sp. UBA962
TTCATTTTCTTGGCAAACTCTTTGGTGGTAATTGGTGAGATCGAGCTCATGTCAATGACGGTCTTGCCTTTGCTAATGCCAGACGAAATGCCGTTCTCACCAAAGAGAACTTTCTCGACATCCGGAGTATCAGGAACCATCGTGAAAATGATGTCGGCCTGTTTGGCAACATCAGCAGCGGTCTTGCAAGCAACAGCACCGGCTTTGATTAAATCTTCGGGGACTTGGCTACGGGTTGTGACAAAGACCTGATGGCCACCCTTTAACAAATGACCAGCCATGGGTGAACCCATGATGCCTAAACCAATAAAGCCTAACTTTTGTGCGCTCATATCAATACCTTCTGCTTAGAAATAATAGAAATTACCTGGGGTGGACCAAGGCTTAAACGGATTTCAGCCAGCCTAAACCAGCATCGGTGGTTGTTGCTGGTTTGTACTCGCAACCGATCCAACCGGAGTAACCGATTTTGTCGATGAACTTAAATATGAATGCGTAATTAATTTCGCCGGTACCCGGTTCATTACGACCTGGGTTATCGGCTAACTGCATATGACCAATGCGTGCAAGGTGCTTTTGCATCGTGTTGGCAAGTTCACCTTCCATACGTTGTGCATGGTAGATGTCGTATTGCAAGAAAGCATTATCGGCACCGACTTCATCCAAGATCGCAATACCTTGAGCAGTGGTCGACAGGAAGAAGCCAGGGATGTCAAAAGTGTTGATGGGCTCAATGAGTAATTTGAGTCCATTCTTTTTAAACTCAGCGGCAGTGTATTTAAGGTTTGCCACAAAGGTGTCATGTAAGGCTTTGCGGTCTGCTCCAGCAGGTGCTTTACCGGCTAAGCAGTTCAGTTGAGGCACACCTAAGGCTTTGGCGTACTCGATTGCTTTCGCAACACCCGCTCTGTACTCGTCAACCCGATCTGGCAAACAGGCAATACCACGTTCGCCGCCATCCCAATCACCTGCAGGGATGTTATGCAACACCAGTGCCAAACCATTGCTATCTAATTTAGCTTTGATATCGGCTGCCGAGAATGCATAGGGATAGAGGAACTCGACTGCTTTAAAGCCTGCTGCCCCTGCTTTATCAAAACGCTCCATGAATGGAACTTCGTTGTACAACATGGAGAGATTGGCGGCAAACTTGGGCATTCCAGTTCCTTTATGGGTTGATTGAGTTAGGGAGTTATTCTAAAAGACCGGCAGTAACCAATCCCTCAGTACCCGCTGGGTGGCGGCAATCAATATCCTCAAACTCATTAATATTGTTGATCTCGGTACCCATAGCAATGTTGGTGACCTTCTCGAGGATGATCTCAACGACCACTGGAACCCGGAACTCTTTTGCCATCTTCTG
>DBCI01000003.1:0-5536 GCA_002292975.1 Polynucleobacter sp. UBA962
CCTATTTATAGAGCACCAGTCATTGTGGTGATCATTGATGAGCTGGCTGACCTCATGATGGTCTCGGGCAAGAAGATTGAAGAGCTGATTGCGCGGATTGCCCAAAAAGCGCGCGCAGCTGGTATTCATTTAGTACTCGCAACACAACGCCCCAGTGTGGATGTAATTACTGGCCTCATTAAGGCCAATATCCCAACGCGTATCTCGTTTCAGGTGAGCAGCAAGGTCGATAGTCGCACTATTTTGGATCAGCAAGGTGCCGAAGCTTTATTAGGAATGGGCGATATGTTGTATATGCCACCCGGTACTGGTTTGCCCATTCGGGTGCATGGTGCTTTTGTTTCCGATGATGAAGTCCATCGCGTGGTGTCATGGCTTAAAGAAAAGGGCGAGGCAAACTATATTGACGGTGTTCTAGAGGGTGCGGACGAGTCCACCATGGACGCTCTCAATGGCGGCGGCAATGGTAGCGGTGAAGCTGATGCACTGTATGATCAGGCAGTCGCTATCGTCTTGGAAAATAAACGTGCTTCAATCTCACTCGTGCAACGTCATTTACGGATTGGTTATAACCGTGCAGCTCGCTTACTTGAGGATATGGAGAAAGCTGGCCTAGTCTCGAAGATGGGCGGTAATGGTAATCGTGAGATTTTGGTATCGCGCCCCACTGAGTAGTTTCTGATTAATCAACACGTATTCTTGCCTGCATATTTTCTGTGAAGTTTATTAACTATTTCTTTGTTTTCTGCCTGAGCGCATTTAGTTCGGTCGCACTTTCTCAAGATAGTCGCCCGAATGGCGTCGAACAGTTACGTCAATTTGTGAAGACCGTGCAATCTGCGCAAGGTGAGTTTGCGCAGCAGCAGATGCGAACTCCAAAGCCGAATGAGCCACAAGATAAACTAAAGTTGATCCGCCAGACCTCGGGTCAATTTATCTTTCAAAGACCTGGTAAGTTCGTTTGGGACACGCAAAAGCCCTACGAGCAAAAACTAATTGCCGATGGTAAACAGCTTTTGATGTGGGATAAGGATCTTAACCAACTCACGATTCGGTCGGCTAATCAGGCCTTGGCAGCATCACCAGCTGCTATTTTGTTTGGTGAAAGTGCGCTTGATGCACAATTTGAGCTTGAGGATGGAGGAAGTAAAACCGATCTACAGTGGGTGAATCTTCAGCCCAAGGTAAAGCCTGGACAGGGCGATTTACCGTATACCAAGATTGCCATTGGGATGGCTGCAGGTTTACCAAAAGCCTTGGAGTTAACCGATGGCTTTGGTAGTGTTGTCCTGGTAGTTTTTAATCAGATGCAAATCAACCCCAAGATTGAGCCGAGCCGTTTTCAGTTCAAAGCCCCACCAGGGGCAGAGGTCTTGCGACTAAACTAATGGTTTAGACCAAAAGGAATACCATGCTGGATCCCCAACTGCTACGTAAGGACTTAGAGAGTGTCAAAACCCGCTTAGCAACGCGTAAGTTTGAGCTTGATACTGCTTTATTTATGCAACTCGAGACCGAGCGTAAGGAGTTGCAAGGGCGAACCGAAGAGTTACAAGCTAAGCGCAACCAACTTGCCAAAGCCATTGGCATGAAAAAAGGTAAAGGTGAAAATGCTGATGCCGAATTAACTGAATCAACTGGCGTCAATAAAGAGTTAGACGGAAGCGCAACACGCTTAAATGCCTTACAAGTGCAAATTCAGGACTTTCTCTTGGGTATCCCAAACCTTCCTGATGACAGCGTTCCAGCGGGCAAAACCGCGGATGAGAACAAAGAAATTAAAGTGTGGGGTAAGCCAACGCATTTTGAATTCATACCGAAGGATCACGTTGATTTAGGAACCCCAATTGGCCTCGATTTTGACTCTGCTACCAAAATTAGTGGGGCGCGCTTTGTGGTTCTCAAAGGGAATGCTGCTAAATTGCACCGTGCTTTGGCACAGTTTATGTTGGATATACATACTGTCCAGCACGGCTATCAAGAGATCTATGCACCCTATATTGTTAACGCAGACTCCATGCGTGGCACAGGGCAGTTACCGAAGTTTGAGGCGGATCTTTTTAAGGTCCCAAGGAAGATGGGTGGTGAGCACCCTGATGATGGTGGTGAGCGTATCGAGAACTTCTACCTTATTCCAACAGCTGAAGTCCCGGTTACCAATTTGGTGCGCAATGAAATTATCAATGCAGACCACCTCCCCCTGAAATACGTGGCCCACACTCCTTGTTTTCGTTCTGAGGCAGGCAGTTACGGGCGTGATGTACGGGGCATGATCCGGCAACATCAGTTTGATAAGGTGGAGTTAGTGCACATCAGCAAACCCGAGAACTCGATGCAGGCACTCGAAGAGTTGACTGCCCACGCTGAGAAAATCTTAGAGCTTCTAGAGCTACCCTATCGCAGAATGCTCTTGTGCACCGGTGACATGGGATTTGGCAGTACCAAAACCTATGACCTTGAAGTTTGGATCCCCTCACAAAATGCCTACCGAGAGATCAGCTCCTGTTCCAATATGGGCGATTTCCAAGCCAGACGTATGCAAGCCCGCTATAAAGTTGGACAGAATAAGCCGGAGCTCTTGCACACCCTAAATGGTTCAGGTCTTGCTGTTGGAAGAACTGGCGTCGCTATTTTGGAAAACTTCCAACAAGCAGATGGCAGCATCAAGATACCCAAGGCGCTACAGCCCTACATGGGCGGCCTAGAGGTGATTCGATCGCTATAATCGTTTCAATCGAGTGGAGAGGTGGCAGAGTGGTCGAATGTACCTGACTCGAAATCAGGCGTAGGTGCAAGCCTACCGTGGGTTCGAATCCCACCCTCTCCGCCAGCATTCCAGTGACGCCTCAAAACGCTTTGGTATAGCGCAGTGCAAGTCGTCGACTTTCCATAAAGCCATTCATGGTGGCGATGTCATTACCGTATTGCAATGCGAAGCGCCCAACGGTAGTGTGAGCTACACCGCTTAAGAAAAAGCGTTGCGTTACTACTGTATTGTTACGCTCAACACCATTAAATGCGGTTTCACCACCCGTGACATAGACATAGGTAGCTGCTACGGTATATGTCTGATTAATCTTATAAATAGGTCCAAGTTGGGCGCTGTAAACAGGTTTTTGTGTGAGCTGAACATTGGAGGGCGAGGAGCAAGTTGCAGCACATTGACTGTTAGCTCCAAACCACATCGTGTCAAAAGCAATCGCTCCATCTATATTTGTAGACAAAGGCCTTTGGAAGCCCATCTGTAAGGCGGTACTGTAGCGGTTGCTACCAACATTGAGAGGTTTTGTATTGCTGTACTCACCAGTTGGCAAGGACAGATAGGCGGCGACCCCAAAGTAGGTGCGTGTAATGTTACTAGCATAAGGCCAAATTGCTGTTGCAATGGTGGTATCAGTCATTCCTTTGCTCGTTGGGTAAGCGGCAATAGAGCCGTCTGGAGATAGGGCGCTGGAACCTGTTTGAACATATGTAATAGCTGGCAAGGAGCCAATGGTGTAAGTGTGCCCCAAGCGAAAAAGAGCAGAGTTATTCTCTAAATTAGGTGAGCCACCAGTAGCAAGCCCATTGACATAGAAATTATTGTTCTGACTATTGATATACGAAACAGTAACCGCAGTTCGTCCTGGAGCGGGGGCAACAATATCATTGGGCTGTAAGTCGATACCCCAACTATTTTGATGGGTAGCCACTAAAATAATGGCGAGTAATTCGCGATATCGCTTTTGCATCCTGAGATCTTACAAGAGATAATTTGAATACGTTACGATGCATATATGAAACTTCTTTTATCCGTATATTTCTTTATTTTTGCGACGATTCAGCTTGGTCTGCTAATTGGCATTTCGCATTACATCGGACCCAAGAGTCGATCTAAACCAAATCCCTACTGGCTTACTGCACTCGTAATCAATATTATTGGATTGCTCTTATTTGCTATTGGTATTTTATTGACGGCAGATATACAGAAACCCCCAGGAATTTTCACGTTTGCTAACGTCTTATTTTATGCAGCATCAATTTTTCAGGGAGCCTTCTTTTATTCTCTAAGCAAACCAATAACTCGACGACTCTGGTGGGGTTTATCCATTTCTATTGTGGTATTCGGGATTATTTTTGAGTATCTACGACTCTTTATCAGCTTTGAATCCCGAACTGTTTTTGCGGTCTCTGTATATGCTGTAGTGTTCGCTTGGCAAATTCGGGAAGCATTCTTAATCAATCAAAAGCTGAAACTGCAACAATTACGCTATTTTCAGTATGCAGCTATTGGTGAGGCTTTCTTTCTGTTGCCCAGATTAATTGTCTTGCTTAGTGCTGACAATCCCATTCGCTCCATGGATGAGTTACCTCTTTTACTCATCCTTTTTACTTTGGGCCAGATCTCAATGAACACTATTTCCTTTATTGCTATTTGGGGGTATTGGTCAGAGCGTTTAGCATTTGAGAATAGTAAAACTGAAACAGAAAATGAGGCCTTTAAAAAAGTACTCGCAGAGCGCGAAACCCTGATTGCCTCATTATTAAGAGCAAATAAAACAAGTTCCACAGGCGCCCTATCAGCCTCGATTGCGCACGAAATTAATCAGCCTTTAGGTGCTATTCAGATTAATAGTGAGTTTTTGCAGAGGAAATTACAAGACGAGAACTTGGATCGTGAGTTGATTACGCGGATTGCCAAAGATATTGCTAAAGATAATATGCGAGCAGCTCGGATTATTCAAACTCTAAAAGCGATCTTTACAGAAAAATATGCTGCAATTTCTGATTCTAATTCTGTCATCGAGGTTATAAATAGTGTATTACTTCTGTCTAAATCCAACCTTAATCAGAAAGGTATTCAGGTAGAGCTTGAGATAGAAAATAATCTAAAAATACCCATGAGTTATGGAGAGGCTCAGCAGTTATTTATTAATTTATTTAATAATTCAATACAGGCCTTAGATAGTCTGCAGATGCCCACAAAAATTATTCGTATCGTTGGTATACAAAAAGGGGATATTACTGAGATCCGGTTTGAGGATAACGGCCAAGGCGTAGCGCTTGATCAGCAAAGTGGCTTATTTGATTTATTTACCAGTACTAAGCGTGAGGGCATGGGCTTAGGCTTGTGGTTATGCAATTACATCGTGACACGTCATGGTGGTCGTATTCAATATGCGAGTCAGCAAGATACTGGCGCAGCATTTAAGATTACTTTTACAGCTTCCAACTAAATGCACACTTTGTTTAGTTAATTCATTTTTTTGTATCGCGTTATCCCGCTGAGCAATTCTTCAGACTCAAAGTCTGCTTTAAAGATACTATTTTTATCAAACAGATAGGATCGATAAATGCCAGAACTCCAACTCATTTTTAAGCGAATAATGCGGTATGAGCCATCGCTTAGGTCATCCAAAATCTTCTTAGTTTGCTCAATCTGATTCTTTTGATCCTCATTGGGATTAGCAAGGCTACTAGTATATTTTTCAAAGTTACTGAGAAGAGCGCCCTTACTCACTGTCTTGCTGTAATAAAAAATCGGCTCCATAGGGTT
>DBCI01000003.1:5622-9128 GCA_002292975.1 Polynucleobacter sp. UBA962
TTCAGTGATCTGGATTTGTGTATTGCCATCAACCCATTTCCCAAGCCACCGTTTATTAAGAGGCTCTGAAGCCACTAAGGGTGGTTTAGCAACCACAACAGCAGGACCGCTACTTTCTTCATTGGCTTGAGGTTTGATGGTGGGTTCGATTGTTTCCTGTTGGTTTTGCTTGACGTAATAAATAGCCGCACCAACTAATCCTATGACTACCAAAACAAGCGCAATGAGACGATGATTTGTGTCTGCCGATTTTGGTCTTGGGCTTTGAGCAACATTCGATTTTTCTAGAGGGATGGGTTTTGCAATCTGTGAGGCAGGGGACGGAGCAGAAAAAGGCGGCGGATTGGTGCTTGATACGGTTGAGACTGAAGCTGTTGGAGCGGGAGAGCTGGCTTGTGAAGGCGTTACTACCGGTTCGGTACGGTTTAGTATCGTGTTTTCATTCGGGCGGCTAAAGTTGGTTGGTGGGGCTGTTAAGTGGGGTTTGGTGCGCACCGGATTGGCCTCGGTATTGGAATTAGAGCTAGCCCCTTTATAAAAGGCGCCAAAACCTATTAATCCAAGACTGGCAATCGATTGTGCGATCAGACCCAAAAATAGGGGATCTCCCTCAGCAAGAGCGTCAGGGGGATTATTTTTAGCAAAGTTGACCCATTCATGGATCAAATAAATAGCCCAATTAATTCCGCTAATGATGGAACCTGCTTTTAACAATTTTATGAATTCCATACGATTGACCTCGATCTAAGGATGTTGCTTGGTTTTAGCACGTATTTGAAGCTAGATTGGGTAATAATAGCAAATAGCAAATTTACCCTTTTTAATAAATCTAATTTTTAATCCTTGCCGAATCACTTTGGTGGGATAAACCACCCGATGATGGTTTAATTTGAACACGGTATGAATAAAGCGATCCCCAAAACAATTATCAAAGAACTCCAGGAGTCGCAATGCATGTTCTTTTGGTCCAAGAAATGGACTTTTCCTGGCTCCTTGATTGACTCTAATGAGGCTTGGGCAATCACCAAACAAGTTTATTTCAGAAATGTACGTAAGCATCGTGCTTTGGCATTTGCATTGCCATACATCGTGATTGAAATTCCTCTTGCGAAGGATAAAAACAGGGCACGGATTTTATTAAGCTATGCAGCCGATATCACCCTAATGATTGGCGCGATGGATCACTTTATTAAGGTAGAAAAAGGAATCAATGCTTGGCTAGAAAAACCGGATCGTGCGTGGAACCGCGATGTCATCACCTCGGTATGTAAACGCATCATTAATGTCGATGCGATTGCAGGCGATATTGTTCTACTTCGTTATCACGAGCCCTATCATAAAAAATTAGCGGGTAAGTGGGAAGTATTGGAGTAGGGCTGTTTGGCTCTCCTGTTGAATCAAGCCTTACCGGCTGATCATGAAAGCCTCAAAGAGTATTGCCTGAATCGGCAAATCGTCCGTCGTAATCTCAAAAGGTAGGGAGGCTATTTGCGCATCATCACTCGATTTGCTGATTGCTGGATTAAATTGGTTTTTGTACAAGGTCGTTAATTCAGGGTCTAGAAGGTCGTTGGCAAAGAGCAAGACCTGTTGCGTAAACGCATTTCTTCCAAAGGCTGAACGTAGGTCTTGGGCAGGAATCGAAGAAAGCAATGTATTAGCCTTGTGTTCGATGAGCGGTAATATACTTTTTACAGAGCTCGCAACTGAGCTATTCTGAACTTTTAGAACAATCTCTGCTGTTACATAGGTCCGAAACTTGCCATCATGCACATTCACTTGGATTCGGTTGTAATGATTGCTGGTTAATTTAACGTAATAGTTATCAAGCGGATTTTTCTCACGATACACGCGCGCTTTTATTATTTTGTTTTCAAGCTTATTCGCCTCAATCTCAGCAAGCTCTTTTTCATAGGCAAGTTGCTGATAATAAAAAAATCCACCAACGGCAAGGATTAGCAGGAAGACCGCAGAAATGACTATCAGGATCTTTTTGTTAATCTTTAGGGGTGTTAACTTAGGCATCGTCTTGAGGAGCGTGATTTTGCTTGGAGTGGTAAGTAAAGCTCATTCTACTGGCTTTAAAGCTTTCTTCAATTCTTGCGCAGATGTGCCGGGGGTATACGTAAAAGCTCACGGTATTTGGCAACGGTTCTGCGGGCAACTACAAACCCCTGACTAGCCAGTAAATTAGTGATCTGATTATCAGAAATTGGTTTTTTAGGAGCCTCGTCTAAGATAATCTGCTTAATCAGGGATTGAACTGCAGTGGCTGATACCGCTTGACCCTTTTCAGAACTAAGTTGTGCACTAAAAAAATACTTGAATTCAAAGATGCCAGCGGGACAGGCTAGGTATTTGTTATTCGTGACACGTGAGATGGTCGATTCATGCATACCAATGGCAGCCGCTATTTCTCGTAGGACAAGTGGCCTCATGGCAATATTGCCTTGGTGAAAGAAATTTTGTTGGCGCTCGACGATGGCCTCAGCAACCTTCAGAATTGTTTCCTCACGCTGCTCAATGTTCTTAATGAGCCAACGGGCTTCTAGCATTTTTTGATGAAGAGCTAAGTTATTTTTCTTCGCATTATTTTCTTTCAGAATGCGACTGTATTCTTGATTTAAGGTCAGACGGGGCTTGATCGCTTGATTGGAGTGCACCACCCACTTACCCTTAGGATTAAGCTTAATAAATACATCAGGACTAATCCATTGCTCAATATTGGCATCAAATTGTTCACCTGGATTGTGTTGTAGCGTTTTGATATGAGCTACTGCTTCCATGATTTTGGCTTCGGGTTGCTTAAAGATCTGCCGTAATTTGCCCCAATCTTTTTGCGCAATCTTACTAAGGTGATGCTGGGCTAAGTTCAGGGCCAGCTGTAATTTTTCTGAGTTGTCAGTATCAAACTGCATTTGCCGTTGTATTTGTAGGCAAAGACACTCAGCAAGAGAATGTGCACCAATGCCAGCCGGATCTAATGTTTGCAGCTCTATCAGCGCAGCTTTTAGTTGCGTCAAGGCCATTGCTTTTGTGATCTTTAGCTCTAAATGAATCTCGCTAGCCAAATCTTCTAGAGTCTCGGGCAAATAACCGCGGTCATCAAGGCAGCCCGCTAGATAAATCACCAATTGTTTGACGTGCGCTTCGATATGTAATGACTGAATCTGCTCCTCGAGATAATTGAGAAGAGATTTCACTTGGGCTTGTTGTTCATGCCGGGTATCCCAATCTTCGTCGTCATCGCGCGATGGGGCGCTCGATGCCCAATTGGCCTGAATCATGTCTATTTTTTCATTGGGCTCTGCATCGTCTTTTAATTGATCCGGCGGAGAGTATTCCAGCATCGGATTTTCTTCTGCAGCCTTGGCGAGTTCTTCTTCGAGTTCTGCAGAGGAGATTTGAAGCAGTTGGATCGATCGCTGCAGCTGCGGGGTGAGCGCAAGATGCTGGCCAAACTGGGTTTTCAGGGCGATCTTCATGGATTTATTCTAGAAGAAAGC
>DBCI01000003.1:9224-10723 GCA_002292975.1 Polynucleobacter sp. UBA962
AGCAATTGAGCACATTGCAATCCCAAACACTTAATACGAGGACTTGCTAATGACCTTAAGATCGCCTGTTAAGTGAGCGCCTTTTTCAACACTAATCTGTGCATACTCGATCGTGCCGGTAATCTTGCCTGTTGCGTACACCGTTAAATGATCGGTGACCGAGAGTCCTTGTGTGATTTCACCGCGAACCTCGACGGTCTCGGCATTCACCTTACCGTTAATCACCCCAGAGGAATCCACCATGACCTGTTTGGTGGTTAGTTCGCCCTCTACAAGACCAGCAATTGCTGCCATGTCTGGAACATCAAAAGTGCCTTTGATAATCACACCCTCGCCAACGTAGAGAGAGCCCGGTTTGATGTTGTCAGCCATTTTTTGTCCTTTTAAGGCAATTTGTAAGAATGGCTCGATTCTACAAAATTATTGGAAGGTAAATCAATTACTTAGTCATTAATCTGTAAATTAGCTTGATTTCTCATGGGGCATGATCAAAACGCTCAAATGACCAATTAAGTGAATGTTTACTAACTTTTAGAATTGATTAGTAGTTCACTCTTAATGGGTTATATTTATAGTAAATCATTGTTTTTATTGAGTTTTTAAAAGAAGTTTGCCAATGAACTAACATTCGGTCAGGATATAGCCGTTAACTATACTTACCAGGGCACAACAGGTAAACATTATGGCAACCCATTTCATTTCAGAATCACGCATCCGCAGCCAACGCTTTTATACGGTGATGCGGGAGAGCAAAATTCGGTTTTATACAACTAGCGTGGCTGCAGCACGGTATTGGATCAAAAACTGCTCTGAGGCCCCTCCTTTAGCGCTTAATGGTGCCGAAATGGCATCGGAAGTACGTGCTGAACTTAGCCCCCCAGGGGAGGGTCCCGCAGTCAATCAGGATCCGCAAAGTAAGCCGGCAGAAGATCCTCCTGCGGCCAAAGTTTAGTGAGCTTTTAGCTAAGTTCTCTTTACTTACTGGGACTTAGGATAGACCGTGTTCTTTTGAACATCATCGGCATTCCAGGATTTGGTCATGTCACCGGTTGGCCCAAAGAGGGTCAAAAATAGCAAAACACCGATTACCCCAAGAGCAACGGCCAGAATGAGGATCAGGTTTTTGCTCTTCTTTTCATCATCGTTTTTGATGGAGATGGGTCGAGCTGGGGGATTGAATTTTTCAGGAAAAGCAGATTCAATGGCCGCATTTGCCTTTTTGACATGCGAGTAAATCAGGGCCTCGTCCTTTTCCTCCTCGATCGCGCGCAAAGCCTCCAGATAGGAGCGATGAGCAGATTCAATCAGTTTGGCCGTGAGCAGGTATTGCTCGTGCCTGGAAAAATGTTCGGGTTTCATGGGGATGAACTTATAATTCCTTTAAGCTAAATGCCATCCGGGCTCCATACCGAATTGCCTTACAGAATTGACTTAGCGAATTGCGGTACCTGAGTGGCTGATCATCATTATTGTATGTTAACCAAAAAAAACCACATTTC
>DBCI01000006.1:0-3313 GCA_002292975.1 Polynucleobacter sp. UBA962
ACTCGTTACCATGGAGCCCCGCGCCTTCTATGTGTATACGCCATTTCAGAGTCAGGATCAGACGCCACTATTTGATACTGCCGATGCTGGTTTTGGGGTGACCCAAATCTTTAGTGAAAATACCTTTGTGGGTGGTGACCGCGTAGCGGACAGCAATAAATTAACTACCGGCCTAACCAGTCGAATTCTTGAGGCAAATACTGGCGCTGAGAGGGCAACAGTAACCTTAGCCCAACGTCTAGATTTCGCAGGTCAGCGCGTTGGTTTAAATGGCACGATTACAAATCCAATACGCTACTCAGATACTTTAGGCGCCAGTACCATTCGTTTAATGGGCAATTTCAATGTAGATTTATTTGGCCAATATAATTCGGAACTTAATCGCTTTGTTCAAAGCAGCATCGGTGCGGGTTGGCGACCAACCC
Source organism: Polynucleobacter sp. UBA962 (assembly GCA_002292975.1). Classification (GTDB taxonomy): domain Bacteria; phylum Pseudomonadota; class Gammaproteobacteria; order Burkholderiales; family Burkholderiaceae; genus Polynucleobacter. Next base: position 426 of record DBCI01000006.1, read on the forward strand.
CAGGCCGTAGTCTTAATTTGGCTTATCGAAACGTCTGGAATCCGCCTGCTGCAGGTAGCAATTCTGGTGTTACAACCACGGATCAATATAATGCGTTTGGCGAATGGCCTATCTTTAAAAAGTATCGAGTGCTTGGCCGTTGGGGCTATGATGCGTTAGCGTTAAAGACCTTAAATGGTTTAGTGGGATTGCAGTATGACGAGGATTGTTGGACTGTAAGACTTGCTTATTCAGAGGCGCGCAACACCTCACAAATCACCACCCACCAGACTGTTTTTCAATTAGAATTTAGAGGATTTGGTAGTGTTGGAAAAGATCCAATAGATTTAATGCAACTAAATGTTCCTGGCTACCAGCCTGTTGTAAAACCCTTACCACCCTCACCATACGAAAACTATCAATAATGGCCTTGCGTAGTATTCAATTACTCTATCGGATCTTTATTGGCCTATCAAGTTGTTTGGTGTTGATAATTGCAATACATGCCAGTAACTCTTATGCGCAAGCTAGTCCAGCTAGCACGAATACCAAAATCAGAAATATCGATGGAGTTGTTGCGGTTGTCAATACGGGAGTAGTAACGCGCAAAGAAGTGGATGACCGTATTGCATCCCTTCAAAAACAGGGGCCGGCGGGCGGAAAGAAACTGCCTGAAGGTGAAGAGTTACGCAAACAGGTTCTCGAAAGCTTAATTTTAGAAAAAATACAAATTCAGGAAGCAGAGCAGGCTGGCTTAGCAGTTGCCAATAAAGAGCTCAATAAAATTATTGAAGATATTGCCATGCGGAATAAATTAACCATGACCGAGTTTAGGGGCACGATTATAAAAACGGGTATGAGTTTTGAGCGCTATAGAGAACTACTTCGCGAGGACGTATTAAAATCGCGCTTACGAGAACGCGAAGTTGATTCACAAATTAAGATTTCAGATGCTGAGATCGATAACTTCATCGTTGAACAAATGCAACGGCGGGGTGCTGATACTAGTACCGCACGGGCATCAGGCCCTGAAGAGATTGCAGTTGCCCAAATTTTTATTCCAGTAGAAGAGGGTGCAGGACCCAGTGCTCAGGCAGATGCTAGAAAAAAAGCAGAATCAATCCTAAAAGAGGCTCGTGGCGATGCTGATTTTATTCAATTAGGCGCAAAGGCTAATAAAGAGAATTCGAAAATCAAATTTCAAGATTTAGGTTACCGAACGCAAGATCGTCTACCCCAAATTTTTATAGAGTCCGTTCGTAATCTTGGCCCGGGTCAAGTTGCCTCTTCTGTAGTTCGAAGCCCAGCAGGCTTTCATGTACTTAAAGTCATGGATCGACGAAGTGCTGGGTCTGGAACCCGCGCTGCTAGTAATGCGAACCCTCTTGATGCTACTCCGCAAAATTTAACTGTTACCCAAACTCTAGCCCGACATATATTGATTCGGCAACGCCAAGGTTTGCAGGATGCTGATGTTGAGCGACGCCTCCAGGGATACCGTGATCAGATTCGTGCTAAGACCGCAGATTTTGAGTCCATGGCCAAGAAATTTTCAGAGGATGGCTCTGCACAAAATGGCGGTGTGTTGGGTTGGATGGGGCCTGGCGATCTTGTGCCCCCATTCGAGATTGCCATGAACCGTTTACAAATTGGTGAAGTTAGTGACCCAGTAAAGACTGAATTTGGCTGGCATTTAATTCAGGTACTGGAGCGACGTGATGCACAGCTTACCGTTGAGAAGCAACGGGAGTTTGCGCGCGCAGCCATTCGAGAGAGAAAATTTGAGCAAACCTATCAAGACTGGTTAAGGCAATTACGCGATACAGCAACAGTCAAGATTTTGAACGTGGATGAACAGTTCCGTTAAATTAGCAATTAGTTCAGGAGAGCCCGCTGGTATTGGACCAGAGGTATCGATTGCAGCTGCTAACGCATTTATTGGTGATAATCCTGATGCCAAAATCACTCTGTATGGTGATCGTAGCCTACTACAGACTCAAGGACTGGCAAGTCAAATTCAGATTGCTCATATCCCGCTTATTCAGCCAAACATCATCGGCAAACTAAATCCAGAAAACGCTCCGTATGTTCTTTCTGTGATTCAAGAAGCCAGCTCTGCCTGTCGTAAGGGTATACATGACGCTTTGGTGACCGCTCCTGTGCAGAAAAGTATATTAAATACACCCTCATTCAAGTTTAGGGGCCATACCGAGTTCTTAGCCCAATTAGATAGCAAAGATCAGGTGGTGATGATGCTCTGCGGGCATATCCGAGATCCAAAGAGTGGGAGCAATCAAGCATTTCCATTACGGGTTGCATTGGCAACAACACATTTAGCGATCCAAGATGTTCCTCAAGCCATTCAATATCAATCCTTATTGCAAACCTTACGCATCATTCATGCCGATTTGCAAACCCGCTTTGGTATTGCTAACCCCATCATTATGGTCACCGGCCTAAATCCCCACGCTGGTGAAGACGGGCAACTGGGGACGGAAGAAATTGAGATATTGATGCCGGTAATCAAGGCAGCTAAAGCCGAGGGGATCAACGCATCCGGACCTTATCCAGCCGATACACTTTTCAATCCAGTTCGTTTGCAAGCAGCAGATGTCGTTCTGGCGATGTATCACGATCAAGGCTTAGCCCCCTTTAAGTTTGCAACCTTTACCGAGGGGGTCAACATTACTTTAGGCCTCTCGTATATTCGTTCATCAGTTGACCATGGCACGGCTCTGGATATTGCAGGACAGGGTCAAGCAGATTGGCAGAGCATGTTAGCTGCACTAAATATGGCTAAAGAGCTCAGTATCAGACAGAAGCGATTGAATGCATCAGGCTCGTAAGCGATTTGGCCAAAACTTTCTGATTGATGGGGGGGTTATTTCAGGGATTGTGCGAGCGCTGGC
>DBCI01000006.1:3384-6375 GCA_002292975.1 Polynucleobacter sp. UBA962
CTTACTCACTCAGGTAAACCATTTAGATGTCCTCGAAATCGATCGTGACCTAGTGCACTATTGGCAGGAGCAAAAGCAAAAACAGGCTTTAACTGGATTAAATATTATTGAGGGTGATGCGCTTGAATTTGATTTTCAATCATGGGCTCTGCGGGGTAGGGCAGCCAAACAACGAAGTTGCATTATTGGTAATCTCCCGTATAACATTTCTTCACCACTACTTTTTCATTTAATCTCAGCAGCACCCTGGATCGATGAGCAGGTTTTTATGTTGCAAGCCGAGGTAATCGAGCGTATTACAGCATCAGCAGGCAACTCTGAATACAGTCGCTTATCGGTCATGTTGCAAGCGCGCTACCACGTAGAGCAAATCATGGATGTGCCACCGGAGGCCTTTGAACCCAAACCCAAGGTGAACTCAGCAGTAGTGCGTATGATCCCGCGCCGTGATTTCGATCTAACTGAGAAAGAGTGGACTTCGTTAAGCAGACTCGTAGCAATGGCCTTTGCACAAAGACGTAAGATGTTACGTAGTAATTTATTTGAACTCCAAGCAGAACTCATGCTTTCTGAAGAGGAGTTAAAAGCAAGGGCGCAAGAGATTACGGTTGAGCGTTATATTGAATGGGCCAAGATCTTAGTTAAAACGTCATAAAAAGCTTGAAACCAGCTTATTAGTAGGCTTTAGGATCAATACGACGCATCTCACCCTCAATCCAAGACTCAACTTCTGTGTGCAGTTGATCACCTGATTTTCCTGAAGAGGCGATTGCCGGACCAATCGACACGGTGATCAGCCCTGGGTATTTCAAGAAACTATTACGTGGCCAATAACGACCGGCATTATGCGCAACAGGTAGGACTGTTGCCTGGGTCAAGCCAGCAAGTCGGGCGCCGCCCTTGCGATAGGGTTTATGTGATCCAACCGGAGTGCGCGTCCCTTCTGGAAACAAAATAATCCACTTTCCAGCTTTGAGGCGAGCCTTGCCCTGATTGGTCACCGAGATTGCCGAGCTTTCTTTGGCGGAACGATTGATGTGAATCATATTGAGTAAGCCCATGACCCAACCAAAAAAAGGGATCCATAACAACTCACGCTTAAAGACATAGCAAAGATCTTTGGGGAACAGGTTGAGATAAGCAATCGTCTCCCAAGCAGATTGATGTTTGCTGAGGATGACAATCGGCTGATCCTGAACAGCATGAACATGCTCCATACCTAACACTTGATAGCGAATTCCGCAAAAGAACTCCAGAAAATGAATAATGCTTTTACCCCAAAACTGAATAAGCTGATAGCGTTTATGTTCGTTGATAAAGGGAAAGCTTAATAAGCAAAATACAGCGTAAGGCGGCGTGAACAGAATCAAACTTAGAAAAAATAAAAAGGAACGTAACCAAATCATGACTGGGATACGATATGTTTAGCAAATGCCATCAGATCTGGGTGTATCTGAGTTCCCTCGGGTAAGTCGGCATGATTCATTGCGGATCCTTTGCCGGTTAAAACCAGATGCGGTGTTGCACCCAAGGCAGTACCTGCTAACAAGTCACGCAGTGAGTCTCCCACAATCGGAATATTATTTAAAGGCAGATCCTGAGTGGCCCGATTCTTAAGATAGCGCTTAGCAATTTCATGCATTAATCCTGGTTTTGGTTTGCGGCATGTGCATTGATCCTCATCAACATGGGGACAAAAGAAAATCCCATCAATTTTGCCACCAAGGGGCTTTAGTAAATCCATCATTTTTTGATGCATTGCATGTAACTCAGAGAGTGGGTAAAAGCCCCGTGCAATACCGGATTGATTGGTGGCGATTGTCAAAATGTAGCCCGCCTGAGAAAGTAAAGCAATTGCCTCTAGGCTATTGGGGATGGGTACCCATTCTTCTGCTGATTTAACGTAGTCATCACGATCCTCATTGATCACACCATCGCGATCCAAAATAATGAGTTTACTGACCGCTAGACTCATGCAAGCTTGCCGATATCGGCTACCAAATTCATTTTCTGATGAAGCTGATTTAAAAGCGCTATACGGTTTTGTCTAAGTTGCAAATCCTCATCCATCACCATGACATCCGAAAAGAATTGATCAATCGGTTCGCTAAGCGCTACAAGATTTTGGAGTAAACCGATAAAATCTTGACTCTTAAATTGTTGGTCCAGTTTTTGGCTAAGAGCCTCTAAGGACTTAAAAAGGTTTATTTCAGCCGGAAGACGCAAAAGTTGAGTTTGAACCTCAGACGGTAATTTACCCTCCATTTTTTTCAGAATATTGCTAATGCGTTTGTTAGCCGCTGCTAGCTGAGTAGCCTCACTCAGCTCGTTAAAGCTACGGACTGCCTCTAAGCGAACAGTTAAATCATTGATCTTGCCTGGATTCATACTTAAGACAGATTCAATCTCTGGAACTGTATACGGTTTATCACCCAGTAAATGATCTTTAAGATAAGCTCTTAATCGTTCTAGAATAAATTGATAGATCGCCTCTTCATTAACTTCATTTTTTAGAGTAACACCTGAAAACTGGTTTTTTGCTAGACCAATTAATGTATTAAGGTCTAAGGGTAAATTCTTTTCAATCAAAAGTCGGCAAACACCCAGAGCATGTCTCCGAAGGGCAAAGGGGTCTTTATCACCGGTTGGGACTAAGCCAATAGCCCAAATACCCACAATGGTTTCTAATTTATCGGCAATTGCAAGAACAGTACCGACTAGGGTTTTTGGAAGAGCATCACCAGCAAAACGCGGTAAGTAATGTTCGCTACAAGCGGCAGCAACATCTGGATGTTCGTGGTCTGCTAAAGCGTAGTATTGACCCATTACTCCCTGTAGCTCGGGAAACTCACCAACCATATCACTCAGTAAGTCAGTTTTAGCAAGTTCGGCAGCTCGACTAACAGTTTTTGGGTCGATCCCAATACCAGCTTCATGAATTTGATTGGCAATATGGATTGCAATGGCTTGCACCCGTCCCATTCGTTCTAA
>DBCI01000006.1:6512-8097 GCA_002292975.1 Polynucleobacter sp. UBA962
CCCGAGATAATTCCTTCGGGTCGCTGGGTTGCTATATTTGAAACAATTAAAAAGCGATTTTTTAGTTTGCCTGCATCATCAGTCAATGCAAAATACTTTTGATTTGTTTGCATGGTCAGAATTAAACATTCTTGTGGCACGTCTAAAAATTCAGGGTCAAAATGACAGGTATAGATCGCAGGAAACTCAACTAAAGCAGTTACTTCATCCAATAGAGAGTCTGGCATTAATACTCTATCGGACTGAGCTGCTTTAAGTAATTCAGCCTCGATAAGTTGGCGCCTTTTTGAAAATGAGGCAATCACTTTGCCCTCGCGCTCAAGCGTGTTTTCATAATCGACTGCAGACTGAATAGCAATTGGACCAGAGGACATAAAGCGATGACCCTCAGTGGTGTTGCTTGCTGTCATACCGAAGGCCTGAATGGGGAGGATATGCGAGCCATGCATGGCAACAATACGATGAACAGGTCTTGCAAACTCAACATCTTGCAAATCACCATTGGCGTTATGCACTTGGTAATGCATCATTTTGGCAATTGGTAATTGCTTGATTGCCTCTTCAACCGCTACTTGAAGACTACCTGGAAGATCTGCTCCCTTAGCGCTTACGTTAAGGTAAAGGGCCTCATTCTTACCCTCTCCACTTTTTTCTAATTGGCTAATCGGAGTGTTGACATAACCAAGAGCCGCTAGTTTCTTTTGTAAGGGCGCGCTTGCTTGACCGCGCTCATCAAATGCAATTGAGGTGGGTAATAGCTTTTCACGCACAGGATGATCTGGCGCTTGTGGAAGAACATCTTCGATTAATAAAGCAAGTCTTCTAGGGCTGGCAAAGGATTGCAGCTTGGCATTTGCACCGATTAAATGGACCTGATTTAAGGATTGAAAGACCGATTGAGCAAAAGAATCACCTAAGCGTTTCAGCGTCTTTGGTGGTAACTCTTCAGTAAAAAGCTCAACTAACAAAGCAGCAGATTTCATGGGGGCTGATACCTTATGCAGATTTCTTTTGGAGCATCGGAAAGCCCAGTTGTTCACGTGACTCGAAGTAGGCTTGGGCAACTAATCGGGATAAATTACGAATACGTCCAATGTAAGCGGCACGCTCTGTTACAGAAATGGCACCCCGCGCATCAAGAAGATTAAAGGTATGAGCCGCTTTAAGAACCATCTCATACGCAGGGAGGACTAAAGCAAGTTCCATTAGCCGTTTTGCTTCACTTTCATAATTAACAAAATTACTAAAGAGCAACTCCGTATTAGAGTGTTCAAAGTTATAGCGCGATTGCTCAACCTCGTTTTGGTGATAAACGTCACCATAAGAGACACCATCAGTCCAGACTAAATCAAAGACGTTTGAGCAGTTTTGTAAATACATCGCCAAGCGCTCGATGCCATAAGTAATCTCGCCTAGGATTGGTTTGCAATCTAAGCCACCCACTTGTTGAAAGTAGGTAAATTGGGTGACTTCCATGCCGTTTAACCAAACTTCCCAGCCAAGACCCCAGGCCCCTAACGTCGGGTTTTCCCAATCGTCTTCGACAAAGCGGATATCGTTTTGCTTCAGATCAAGACCTAATGCT
>DBCI01000006.1:8188-12353 GCA_002292975.1 Polynucleobacter sp. UBA962
AGTCGATTGGGGTTCTCGCCATAGCGCCCATCTTTGGGACGCCGTGAGGGTTGTACATAGGCAGCTTTCCATGGCTCAGGACCGATGGCGCGCAAGAACGTGGCAGTGTGAGAGGTGCCGGCACCGACCTCTAGGTCAATCGGTTGCAGGAGTGCACAACCCTGCTGATCCCAGTAGTCCTGTAGCTTAAGAATGATTTGCTGAAAGGTTAGCATGCCAAATCGATGAGTTTAGTAATATCAAGGCCTTGATTTTACTCGGCAAAGACTAGTCAGGCCAAAAAGATCCCTCTTACTTTCGGAATCGTAAATACGCCGTTAGCAGGACTAAAAGAGAAAAAATCAGAATAGGCCAGTTACCCCAAATCACATAAGGGGTCTGTCCAATGTAAGGCTGGACAGTACCGGAAAGTTCGCCTTGTACAAACTGATCTAAGACTGCCTGTACTTTGCCGCGATGATCAATGATGGCAGTAATGCCGGTATTGGTAGCGCGCAAACTAGGCAAGCCGGTTTCGACCGAGCGTAATTGTGAAAGTCGTAATTGCTGCATCGGGGCCTGAGACTGTCCGAACCAGGCTAGATTGGTGACATTGATTAAAAGACTGACCGGATTTTGGCTCTGGCGGAGGCGACTGGCAATCTCGTTACCAAAAATATCTTCATAGCAAATGGAGATCGCAGCATATTGCGCTTTATGAATGTCGTGATGTTGACTTAAAACAGGAAATGGACTTTGAGTGATGGCGCCCCTTGCAAAATTACTCATAGGCACTTTAAAGGCATCAACAAACCACTGAAAACCAGGAGGAATAAATTCTCCAAAGGGAACAAGGTGATGTTTGTCGTAATGGTAAGGCACTTGATCTTTAGTAAAGCCAGTGACCCGATTGGAGTATTGAAAGGTATTGCCATCCTTTGGAATTTTTCCAATTAGTCCTAGGAGAACCTGGCTTCCTGATTGGTCAACAAACCCCTGAATCATTTTTAGTGATTGATCTGGTAAATCAGGCTCGGGCCATGGAAAAGCAGTTTCAGGAACAATGATCAGATCAGCGGGCGATCGAATAATGGCATCTCGATAAAAATCAATTTGTTGCAAAATTTCTTTGGGATTGAACTTTAGGCTTTGCTCAAAATTACCCTGAATTAAACGGACAGAGAGGGCTGCCCCATTTGGTCTTGTGAACTGCCACATTCCCAATATCTGCACGATAGCAATCGCAGCGACCACCACTAAGGTATTCTGAATCTTTAAAAGACTAAGTTGCCAAGATGCCCAAATGACTAAAAAGGTGCATGCAAGGCCGCCGAGGTATGGGGCAATCTGCATAAAGGGCCCATGCACTTGAGATTCTGCAAGGCCCATCCATGGAAATCCTGTAAATAATTGACCCCGTAGATATTCCGCCATGACCCAAGCAGCCGGCAACACAAGGCCTCGCCAAAAGGAGTTCTGTATGAGAAGCCCACAGCCAATCGCCAAGCCGAAGTAGAGCGCCATTAAAACTGCTAAGGCAAAGACGGCAAATGATGATAAGACTGGAGACATGCCACCAACATCATGGAGACTGATATAGATCCACCACAGAGCAATGATGAAATACCCTAGACCGAAGACCAATCCACTTTTAAAAAAGGCGGCAAATACATTACTCTGAGACCTGCTAATGACCCACCATACAAAAGCCATTATCACGATTTGGCTATACCCGCTTATGGGTAGCTCAGCAGAGATTGCGAGTAGTACCCCGGCAGTGAAAAGTACAGCAAGATGAATCAGAGTAAATGCTCTGATAGGGATTACTACCAATTAGGCCTCAGTGGGGCTATTTAAATTTGGCACGATCCGACGCATGAGAAGAATATGAACTTGTCGTGGGTCCGCTCGTTGAACCTCAAACTCAAAATCATTGACACGAACCCGCTCACCAAATTTAGGAACTCGCCCAAGGTGTTGAATCACTAAACCGGCAACTGTTTCAACATCATCCGCCTCAAATTGAGTGTTTAAATCCTCATTTAATTGATCTAGTTCTGTAATTCCCTTAATTCGGTAATCTCCATTTTTAAGCACCGTAATATTATCAGCATCTTCATCAATATCGTGCTCATCTTCGATATCACCCACAATTTGTTCAATCACATCCTCAATCGTGATCATACCGGCGACACCACTGTATTCATCGACCACAATAGCCAAGTGATTACGATTATTACGAAAGTCCTTTAACAAAACACTCAAGCGTTTTGATTCGGGAATAAAGACAGCTGGCCGTAACCAGTCACGAATCTGAAAATCTTTTTCGGTGAAGTGTCGTAAAAGATCTTTAGCTAAAAGTATGCCAATGACCTGATCACGACTTCCTTCAAAAACAGGAAAACGCGAATGCCCTGTTTTGACCACATCGGCGATGATCTGAGGCAAAGGAGAGTTCACGTCAATCCAGTCAATTTGAGCTCTTGGCAAAAGAATATCGCGCGCCGATAACTCGCCAACCTGAAAGACACCCTCAATCATGGACAGAGCATCAACATCCATCAGACCATCCAACTGCGCCTCACGCAGAGTTTCGATTAACTCTTTACGTTGAGTATTAGGGTCCGAGGGTTTGGTAGAAAAAAACGCGCTTAGGCGATCAATCAGGTTATTAGACATAAATTAAGACATAGCATAAAACATTTTGATGACAGAGCACATTTCGAGCAATATTAGTCAATAGGGATTACTAACGCCAATGGAAGCTAGTAGCTTTATCTCAAGAGCCTCCATTTTCTTGGCCTGGGCCTTGCTCATGTGGTCATGACCCTGGGCGTGTAGACAGCCATGAATGAGTAAATGTGCCAGATGGTCCTTAACGGACTTACCTTGCACCTTTGCTTCTTGGCACACAATTGGCATGCACAAAACGATATCTGCATCAATGGCTTCATCCTTATTGTGATAAGGAAAAGTGAGGACATTGGTTGGTTTATCAAAACCCCGAAAGAACAAATTTAGATCATGTGCCTCGGCTTTATTAATAAACCGTACTGTAATACGACCAAAGTTTGTAAAACACTTTTTAGCCCATTGAGTAATCTCTCTTTCGGTGGCAATAGTCATCACTTTAGTTTTTAGTGCAGCACTTGCATATTGCAGTTCGAAAGATGGTAATTTATTCATGGATCGTTCTTTAGGCGAATGCCTAAGTCAGTTCGCCCCGAAGGGTATGTTTCAGAACTTCAGTAACCTTCGCATCACGTAATTCGCCAATCCAGCTATCTGCTTGGGGGTGGGCAGCATCAGTTGGGGGAATGAGGATATTAATGACACGGTTGTTTTCAGTGCGACCCAAAAGATGCGCGCCATCGCGTGTGAATCCCTCAATCAAAACACGCTCGGTTTTACCCAACATCGCTTGGCTTACTACAAGCGCTTGAGCATCGATTTGAGCAATGAGGCGTTGCAAGCGCTTGAGTTTAATTGCATAGGGAGTGTCATCGACCAAATTTGCGGCAGGTGTTCCTGGACGGGGACTAAATATAAAGGAGTAACTATTGTCAAAATTGAGTTCTACCACCATCTCCATCAACTTTTCAAAGTCAAGCTCAGTTTCGCCAGGGAAGCCCACAATAAAATCACTGGATAAAGATAGAGTAGGGCGTACTGCGCGCATCTTACGAATAATGCTCTTGAACTCGAGCGCGGTATAACCCCGTTTCATTGCGGAAAGAATGGTGTCAGAGGCATGTTGAACGGGCAGATGTAGATGGCTAACTAGTTGCGGTACCTTGTCATAGGCATCGATTAAGCGCTGGGTGAACTCTTTGGGATGGCTAGTCGTAAACCGAATACGCTCAAGCCCAGGGATTTCAGACATGTACTCGAGAAGCAGGGCAAAGTCCGCAATTTCCTTGGTGTTGCCCATTATGCCGCGATAGGCATTGACGTTTTGTCCAAGTAAGGTAATTTCTTTAACGCCTTGTTCGGTAAGACCCACAATTTCAGTGAGAACATCTTCAAATGGGCGTGACACTTCCTCGCCACGCGTATAGGGAACCACGCAATAGCTACAGTATTTGGAGCAACCTTCCATGATGGATACAAAGGCAGAGCCGCGTGTTTGGCGCGAGCGGGGAAGGTGATCAAATTTTTCAATTTCAGGAAACGAAATATCCACTTG
>DBCI01000006.1:12459-12717 GCA_002292975.1 Polynucleobacter sp. UBA962
ACAATTTGCTTGCCTTCCTGGCTCGCAACGCAACCGCCCACACCAATTAGTAAGTTAGGATTATTGTGCTTGAGCTCGCGTAAGCGACCTAGGTCAGAAAAGACCTTTTCTTGGGCTTTCTCGCGAATGGAGCAGGTGTTTAGCAAAATAACATCTGCTTCTTCGATAACATCGGTATGGCTCATACCTTGGGATGCATAGAGCACATCGGCCATTTTTTCCGAGTCGTACTCATTCATTTGACAACCAAATGTCTTG
>DBCI01000022.1:0-13699 GCA_002292975.1 Polynucleobacter sp. UBA962
TTTATGCTCCAAAAGGAACTCCAAAGCCAGTGCTGGATAAAATCAATGCTGCTTTGAAGAAAGCTTTATCAGATCCAGATATAAAAGCTCGTTTAGATACTTCTAACATCGATATCGTTCCAATTGCGAAGCAAAATGGTCCAGCTCTACAGGCCCACTTGGATGCCGAGATCAATCGTTGGGGCCCAATCATTCGTAAAGCAAATATCCCTGACTAATCTTTAGCATTTTGTCTCAATCAAAAGGCCGGTTTTAAACCGGCCTTTTTCTTTACCGCAACTCTTCTCCCTTAACTAAAGATCTTGCCCTGCTTTCTGCGAGCCAGCACACTAGAGTCAATATCCCAAGCAGAGTAGCTATAAGGTTCTGGTCGACCCCAAATAATCCACCGAATGCTAATGATGATGGCCCAAACTGCTAGGAAGGGGTCTAATAGGTAATCCCATAAATTAGTAGACTCATGCCAATGAATTGACCAAGCGATTACAGCTAGCGAGATCGTAAGCGCCTCCCATGAGCGCTTCGTAAAGAAGAATAAGAGAGCCATCATCATCACCGCTACAACAAAAATGATGGATCCATATCCCCAGCTATATGGGTCAAACATCGTCAAGCCCAAGGCAAATGGATAAAACAAAATACTCGCGAACGCAATAATAAGAGGGGTAACGCTGGATAAGCGATAAGCCGGCGCAGATGACCACGTAAATAAAATTAACATCATCGTCACAATGCTAAGCTCACCGGTCACACCGCGAACATAGGCTACTAAGGGTAAGCTCCATGGAGCGCCTAGGCTATTAAATGGCAACAATAGCAATATGGTGCAAACCACAATAAAGAATGTGCCGGCAATACTGCTTTGAATTAAGCCTAAAAAAATCCTGGCAAAATGCATCAGCACAAAACTAGTAATGACACCGAGCTCAATCAGAGGAATTTGACTTGTAAGCATGGCTAAGTTCATTTGGCCTCCTTCATTTCTGTTGGGGTATCCATCGTAGAGGCTATCTCTTGATAAACTTGGTGCAAATAGGCAACTAGATTATTAGGTTCCCATGTAATCGATTTAATCCGTTTGCGATTCCAGGTGTAGACTAAAAAAACCTGCCCTTGTTTATTCATACTCAAATAAGGATATGAGAACTCTTCTTTGGGGTTACTTTGCGAAGCAGATTCATCCTCTAGGACCTGAATAATTTTCCAAGGAGAGTAGTTATCTTTTGCCGCCTGACTGCTGGTGTCATTATTGGTTCTTAGCCAAGATGCCGCCAGCACTAAACGGTGACGTCCGTGCTCAAGATCATTAAAGACCATTAAGCGCGTACGATCCGCTAATTCAATCCCGGTGATTGCGGCATTGGGATTCGATATTGTTAAATCTGAAGTGACAGTCCATAAACGGCCTGCATCTGCTGTATGGCTTACGGCGATTTGCTTAGCGCCACTTCTACGTGCCTGCCTAAAAAAAGCACTAGCGTGTTTTTCGTCATCAATAAATATGATTGGCTGTAGCGTGCCACGCCCCGAGCTCATGCGACGCTTATCGAGTACTTGGCCAGAGGGATCTAGCCGTAACAGCTCGCCATACTTTCCAATCCATTCGTGATACACAGGAAACCCCATGCTGCCATCGCTAAATAAGAAACCTTCGCCCTTGACCAAAGTGCTGATATTAAGAAGTGGGCTAGTAATCAGACGTTGCGGTTTTGACCAACGCAAGCCCTCATCATCGGAGTACATCATACTAATTGAACTTCCTGCCCAACCGCCCATTGAGACTGCCACAAAATAGAGTTGCAACTGTCCATTAATATTACGGATTGGGACAGGATTACCTAATTTCTTAATGTAACGACCAAGGCCTTGCTGCGCTCCTTCACGATCTAAGACAACAGTGCCCTGCCCCCATTGTTTAACCGAGGCGTCCCAAACTGCGCTCTGAATTACAACATCAGCCGCACCCTCGCGTGACCCAGCAAACCAAAAAGCACGCCAGTTACCATCTTTCAGCGGTATTAATGATGCAGCATGTACTGAAGGTCTACCTGTATCAGGTAGCCAATCAAGCTGGCCTTGCAAGCTGACTGGGATTTGCTTAGCACTACCTTTCTTACTACCCGCTCCCAATGGATCAATAGCAATCAGTTGTCCATCTGGATTGATAGGCTGCTTTATGGGACTAATAAAATCTGCCCAAGCCGGCCGATCATTGACTTGCAAATAGGCCATCCCAAGCGCCACTACCAGAAAGATAAATGCCAAAACCCGAATCATCGACAAGCATCCTGATACAGGGCCGTATCTTTGCCGGTATTAAATGGGGCTGACACAATGTACTCTTTCACAAAGAGATTGTCGCTTACTTGGCCCATGAGCATTGCTTTAATCTCTTGATCATTATGGCGTGCGCGCATCTCGAGTCGCTCTCCGATCATTACACAATCAGCACAAAGCTCTAATTGGCTTTGAAGCGGAGCTTGAACTGCAAACAAAGAATAACGCTCTGCAAGCTTTTTAATTTCTCTCGCCTCGCCTGCTGGATATCCTTTGATATTAGCTCCCGGTATTAATAATCGATATTCCTCATCCTTGGCACGGAAATCACATGGAAACCAAACAGTTTTGCCTTGAAGTTTTTGAATAGTCTCTTTACTAAAACGTCCCGAAGATCCCTCTAAGGGCATGATGCTACTGGTCAACACGAGATAACTCATAAAGCAAGCTAGTAAGGTGGTCATCTTGGTAAGTGATATGCGGAATAAGCCAAGTCCAACAACACCTATCGAGGCTAAGAGAAGAATCCAATGCCACACCGGATAGGTCCATAAATCAATATTCCAGCTGAGCCATGCTAATGCAATCAGTACAATTGCTTGCAATACCAATGCAATCCAAAAAACAAATCGATGGAGCTGCTGCCAATGTATTGCCAATAAAATAGCGATTGCAGGCATGATTGGCAATAAGTAACGTCCTGAACGTTGGCTGGGCAAACAAAAGATTAGAAAGAACACAGCAATCCAGATCCAAAGTAGTTTTTGTTCAAAACTAATGTGTTTGTAATGCCGAATTGCGAGATAAAACAAATTAACGACCAGCAGCGATAAAAACCCCGCATTTGCCACACTCGTTAGCAATAGCATGCCAATGCTATCCCCGCCCCACAATAAGTCTTTCAAATAATGGCTATTGCGGGCCACAAACTTCCCCGCATTCTCACCGAGAATGAATTCATTCCAAACCGCCCTTGGGTCTGGGTCTAGCAGGAACCAAAGACAAAAGATTACGACGGCAATCATGCCCACCATGAATACCTTAAACAGGTCTTTACGAATAAGTTCCATCAGATGCGCAGAACGCCACTGCCAAAACCAAAGAATAAGAACCAAACAAGCAGGAACTACATAAGCAATCGACTTGTAAAGAAGTGCAGCCCCCAAGGAGATGCCGCTCATCAACGGAAAAATCCATTTAGACTCAAATGCTTGTTTACCCCAAAGGAGTAATACAAAGAAGGGCAAGCTTAACCAAAATATCTCAGGCGGCTCTGCTAGATATGGTCTGCCATAGCGGTAAGTATTAAAGAACGCCAGCCAAACCAGGCTTGCCAGAATGCCAAATGGCGTACTTTTTGTGATCTTCCCTGCTACCAAAGCAATCAATACAGCAGTGATTGCGGTGTAGAGGAGACTTGGCCAACGCAAGTTGAATAGAGACCAGTTCTTTCCCTGGTCGGTGGAGGCCATACCCTGCCAAAATAATAAAGGTGGTTTTGTGTTTTTGATTCCTACCATCTCGGACTGCAAAGGCAACCAATGCGTTGAGGAGCTGGTCATACGAACAATATGCGTATAGGGGTACTCATCGCCATTCTTTGGGGCAAAACGACTGTCGGCCCCATACAGATAAGCGCCTACTGCAAACACGACGCATAGGACAAGAGATTGATAGGAAATCGGTGTTTGCATGCCCTATAGTTTATTAGCCTAGGGTTAATCCCCCATGAATTCGGATCAAATTCATGTAAAACCTAGGGAAAACCTTAGTCTATATATGCGCCTTGAGTTATATGATTATGAAATTAATGTCTAGAAAATAAAAGGAATATGGCTGCGATCCTCTGGGCCATCCTTTAAGATAGATTCTTATTTAGTACAGTTGTTCGAAATAAAACCAATGGAGATATTTAATATGTTCTTTCAATCAGCGCGTACCTTAAGCAAACTGGGGTTGGGTATAAGTGCAGTAGGATTACTTTCACTAAGCACTCCTGCTTTTAGCCAATCAACTGCTACCAGTATTAATCAAATGGCTTTGGCCGCAACCTGCGCAAATTGCCATGGCACCAATGGGGTTGGAGTACCAAATGCAGGTATGCCCCAAATTAATCATCTGAGTAGTGAGGCAATGCTGACCCAATTGAAAGCATTTAAGAGCGGTGCTCGTACTGGCACGATCATGCATCAATTATCAAAAGGCTATACAGACGAGCAACTCCAAACAATCTCCAATATTCTTGGTAAAAAATAATAGGAAACCATCATGAATCGTCGTCACTTTTTAGGTGTTAGCTCAGGTGCCTCTTTAGGGCTTCTTGCAGGCTGTGCGTCAAATCCAATCAATATTAGTAAGGCCAACGTCGTAGTGGTTGGTGGTGGCTATGGTGGCGCCACTGCTGCTAAGTACATCCGCCTGTTTTCGAATAACAGCGCTCAAGTTACTTTGATTGAACCTAATACTGAATTTATCTCCTGCCCGATGTCTAATTTGGTTGTAGGCGGGCATACATCAATTGCCAATCTTTCTACGCCTTACGATAACCTCTCTAAACGCCATGGTATTAAGGTTGTGAAAGATATGGTGACTTCAATTGATGCGAAACAGAAAACGGTTCGTTTAGCATCTGGTGCCACGATTAAATACGACAAGTTAGTACTCTCCCCCGGCATTGACATGATGATGGACCGAGTAGAGGGCCTACAAAAGGCAAATCAGGAAGGCGTAACCGTGCAGGCTTGGAAAGCGGGACCAGAAACTGTCTTGCTACGTAAGCAGCTCGAGAGCATGAAAGACGGTGGTGTGTATGCAATCAGCGTTCCCACTGCCCCCTATCGCTGCCCTCCTGGACCTTATGAGCGTGCCTGCCAAGTTGCTAGTTACTTCAAGCAGTTCAAGCCTAAATCCAAAGTACTGATCTTAGATGCCAATGATGATGTTACTTCCAAAGGTGGCCTGTTCAAAAAAGCTTGGGCGTCAATGTACCCCGGCATGATCGAGTACCGCCCCAAGCATAATGTTGTCGCAATTGACTCCAGGAAAAAGGTCATTAAATTTGACGTACAAGATGATGTCAAGGCAGACGTCTTGAACATCCTACCCATGATGCGAGCTGGCAATATTGCTGTACAAAGTGGCTTAGCCAACTCCAATGCACGTTGGGTAAACGTTAATTACATTAATTTTGAATCTACTGCAGCTAAGGATATCCATGTTTTAGGTGACTCCATTCAGGTTGCTCCGCTCATGCCAAAATCTGGTCATATGGCAAACTCCCATGCCAAGGTAGCGGCAGCTGCAGTCGTTGCTGAGCTCGGTGGTCTTGAAATTAATCAAACCCCCGTCTTAACCAATACCTGCTATAGCTTTATTAGTGCGGATGAAGTTGTGCACGTCGCCAGTGTTCATCAATACGATGCCAAAGATAAAACCTTTAAAACCGTTCCGGGTTCGGGTGGTCTCTCTGCGGGAGCGAGTAAGCTTGAAGGTGTCTATGCTTGGGGTTGGGCCCGCAATATTTGGGCTGACAGCTTAGGCTAAATGTAGTTTTAGCTCTCTCTAAAGCCAAGCGAATGCTTGGCTTTTTTTATTCCTGCTTTTGTAATTCACCCCCCCTTTTTTTACTGAGGAAAAGGCCCGTTAAGCTTTACCGTGGTCCAGTTCAAAGCCATTGCAATCGATACCCAAACTAAATATGGAGCCATCAACCAACTGGATATTGGCGAATACGAGCGCGTCGCTAATAGGATAGCCAGCACAGAGAGCCAAAGACCGACTGCTTCAATCAAGGCCCAATCCGGGCGATGCATCCTAAAATACAGAATGCTCCAAACAAAATTAAATAAGCCATTCACAATAAAGAGAATGACCAGCATCCGTATCGCCTCTTGACTGGGCGCCCGATTGTATGCCATCACGAATGCAATACCAGCACATATAAAGATGGTGGTCCACATGGGTCCAAAAACCCAATCTGGTGGTTTCCACGAAGGTTGCTGTAAATTTTTATACCACTCACCCAACTCAGTGGCCCACGCTCCTGCAAGAGCTAGAACAATTCCCCAAGTTATCGCAAATATTATTGGCTTATAGTGTTCTAACCACTCAGAACTCATACCTTCGCCATACCCAATAGATGCGCCATATCTTTAAAGAAAATTTTGATATGTGCCATAGGGTCTTTGCGAACCAGTTTTTTGTGCATATAGGACTCAAAGGTCAAGCGCTGAACATCTTTGTCCTCACACATTTTGACAAAACGCTCACGCCGTTTGTCATTGCCATACCAAAAGCGCTGCATGATCCCCAAGACCAAGAACACTGTACCGTGCTCTTTCATAAAGCGTTTACGGGCTTTTGCTAAGGCTTTTACATTACCCGTCTCCAATAACTCATGAACCGAGTCTGCCGCCAAGCGCCCACCAACCATCGCATAATAAATACCCTCACCAGATGCTGGTGCAACAACGCCTGCGGCATCTCCTGCCAAAATCACATCCCGATTGTTATCCCATTTCTTAAGAGGCTTCATTGGCAGTGGAGCGCCCTCATGGCGTAATAACTCTACATTTTCCAGGCCGGTTATTTTCTTGAGCTCAGCAACTGCCCCCCTTAAAGAAAAACCTTTATCAGCACTTCCCGTTCCGATACTCATCGTATTACCGTGGGGGAAAATCCAACCATAGAAATCTGGAGATAAGGTGCCCTGATAAAACACATCACAACGCGAACCGTCATATCCTTGCGGAGGTATATCAGGAACGCGCACTATCTCATGGTATGCAAAAACATAATCAACGTCTTTTGCCCCTGGTATCGCATTGCGACCCACTCCTGACTTCGCACCATCTGCCCCAATAATGGCTTTAGCCCTAACCGCCCCTTTAAGATCTTCCTCTAAGCGATTGGAAGAATGAATACGATAATGCAGAATTGCAGTCCCATCCGTATCGCGTGTAATCTTCTCAAAAATACCGGTGCGCCGTGTAGCGCCATCATTGGCGGCACGAACGCGCAACCACTCATCAAACTTGTCCCGATCAACCATTCCCACAAAGCCACCATCAATTGGAATATCTACCTGGTTATTCTTCGGCGAGATCATGCGCGCCGAACGGGCTTTTGCGACCAACAACTCATCCGGAATCTGAAAGTCTTTAATTAAACGGGGTGGAATTGCTCCCCCACATGGTTTGATCCGTCCTGCACGATCGAGTAAAAGAACTTTATGTCCCATTTTGGCTAAATCGCCAGCAGCTGTAGCGCCAGCAGGTCCACCGCCCACAACAACGGCGTCAAAGGTTTCTAGGGAACTCATGATGATCCTCCATGGGAAATTAAACTGCTCGGTATTGATGTATTTTGTTTTTGCACTTGTTGGATGCGCTCAACAGGACGAATATAAAAAGAAAGGACTGCAGCTGCTAAAAATAAGATGGCCTCAATAAAGAAGACACTGGCATACGCAGCAACCGGATCGCCGAGTAAATAACGCGCAAGATCACTAGCGCCGGTTCCTAAGATTCCGCCTAGGCCAAAAGCGATTGCTTGAGCGGCGCCCCAAATACCCATACGCACACCTTCGCGTTTCTCCTTGCCCACTCCAGCAAATTGCATCATCGACCCAATCGCAGCAATCGAGAATGCGCCATTAGATACGCCCAAGATAAATACTGTCCCCAGAAATGGCCACCCCGGGCCAACAATTCCGGACATTACTAGACTTAACATTGCTAAGGCTGAAGCTATACACCCTCCTACAGTCCACATCCGCAAAGACGATAGACTAGGGCTTTTACTTTTACTAGTTACAAAACCACATAACAACATCCCGCACAGAACACCTGCATGCTGCAAGCCTGATAAGCTAGTAGTCTCTCCAGGAGTCATCCCAAAGGCAGTCCCGGCAAATGGCTCCAAAATTAAATCCTGCGAGCTATACGCCAACATGGATATAAATACAAAGATCGTAAAGCGACGCACCCGTGATTCTTGCCAAACTTCTGCAAGAGCTTCTTTAAAGCGCAATTTAGTTTGACTAGTATTTATCGGAGCGTCTTGACTCACTTTAGACTCTAGTCCATGAAGAGCAATAAAACTGGTGATCAGAGCAATGCATGAAACACTTAATGAGATAAAGACTAAACGCTCAAAGGAGAATGGATCGAGCAAGCGACCACTAATACCAGCGGTCATTGCAAAGCCAAAGATCATCATGAGCCAGACGCAACTGGCCGCAGCTGCCTTACGTTTCTCATCAACCCGTTTTGCTAAAAGTACTAGTAAGGCTGTCCCGCTGGCACTCACTCCTAAGCCAATCATCATGAATGCAATGAACGCTAAGCCAATCCCCCAGACTAAATCATGACTCATGAGTCCTACCGCAATTGCTGCTAATACTCCACCGCTGGCTAAGACCAACATACCGCCCTGTATCCAAGGCGTAGACCGACCACTCTGATCTGATCCAAAACCCATCCGTGGCCGAATAAATTGCACTAAGTAATGCATGGCTACTAATAGGCCAGGCAATAAAGCCGGCAAAGCTAGCTCGATGACCATCACCCGATTTAAGACCGAGGTGGTCAAGACAACTACTGCACCTAAGGAGGCTTGTACTAAACCCAAGCGAGCAATACCAAACCAAGTCAATTTTATTTGGTTGTTAGAGCTCATCATCTCACCGAGCAATCGCAAACGCACTAATCATCATGCCACTCACAAAAAGTGGTACGCCAAAGCCACTCAGGAACAATGCACGCTTTATGGGGTCGCCCAAGAAATACTTCATCATGAGTAGTTGAGCAATAATCAATACCAAAATAGCCAAGGCATGAAATGAACTACCGTGCCAATATAAGAACCCAGCAACTGCATATTGAGGAACAATCATCATTAAGCATGCATTCCAGGCGGCGCCATAAACACCAAGCTGAACAGGTAGAGAGCGAACACCCATCTGTCGATCACCCTCAATTGCTTTGAAGTCATTTAAGGTCATGATGCCGTGCGCACCAATGCTATACAAGAGAGCGAGGAAAATAGAATAGGTTGGTGGAAATGTATCGCCAAGCATCACAGCCGAACCTGTAAACCAAGCAAGTCCCTCATACGACAACCCACAGGCCGCATTACCCCACCAACCATTTTGTTTGAGCCTAAATGGCGGAGCGCTATACGCCCATGCCAGGGCTAGACCAATTAACGTAGCAACGAAAGCCCATGGGCTGATAAACCAGCCTAATAGAAGAGATAAGCCTGTCCATACGATTGCCACATACAAGCCCCAGTGACCAGGCATACGGCCCGAGGGGATAGGTCGATGTGGCTCATTGATAGCATCAACGTGGCGATCAAACCAATCATTAATCGCCTGACTCGCAGCACACACCATGGGTCCAGCCAAAATTACACCAGCAAGTAATAAATGCCAATGATTTGCCACTGACACTCCGGATGCGATCACACCACAGGCAAAAGCCCACATGGGTGGAAACCATGTAATTGGCTTTAATAACTCCAAAATAGCTGATGGAGTTGGCCGCGAGCGTTGGCTCGCCTGGTTTAAGACCGAAGTCCCCATTTCCATAATCCCTCTGTTGATAATGGCAATACCATTAAGACATGTTCCAGAATCGCCAGCGATAACAGGGTAGCCAAAATGGTAGATGAAGCAATTTGATATGGGGTGGCACTAGAAGCAAATACAGCTTGCCAAAGCGGTATAGCAAATAAGCACGCTACTAAAATTGAAATTGGTAATAAAGGATTCATCGCCCGCTTCGTGAAATAGCTATGGATGTATTTCAGGTGTACTGGCAAAAACTTCTCATTCAAATTGAGAACCCCCAAGAACACATTCAGCTTGGCACTTTGACGCATGGCCCACAAAATGATGAAAGTCCACAATCCAATTAAATTACTTCCACCCCAGGTCACTAAGGCTACTGCTGCGCCGAGCACAAGTAATGCAAGCTCATGATGGGCTATGGTCTGAAACGCATAAAAAGCCTTCCTAAATCCACGGCATTCAGGAGGGCAAGCAGTCCGTCTTGATCCTGTTACGTAACCCAGTAAAAAACCAATTTCTTGCCAGGCCCATACAAGAAGTGCGCATGTAAAGCCGCAATACGCTCCAGCGACTGTATTTAAATTAGCGCTAGTCTTTAAGCCAACCAAAGCAAATAGCAATACAACACCACTCATCCAAAAGGTGGTTTGATGGGTTGAACGTGGTCGTTGATTAAGAAGCAAGATAATGCCCGTTCCAAACCACCATGCAAAGACGGTGTAGAGCAATGGAAAGGCAAAAGTGCTCATGCTCATTGTTGATTACCAGCTTGGCGCCAAGCGAACGTTGCGGGGCAACTCATGGTTATGGACTGGCAAGAAGAATGCTCTTGCAAATACCACGCCAACACGTGCACCCATGACGGGCACCATGATTTTTGACCATAAACCACCCTTGGCCTTATAAACATCCATCTTTTGAAACAATGCAAGCATCTGGTTCATACACTCATAAAATCTTGGGTCATCTAAATTAAGGGTAATCGGAAATACTTGCTTAGTAATCTCATTAGTAATATGCAAAACCTTCTTGTCATAATCAGTCGGAGAGATCTGCATTGCTTTGTAGAGTTGTGGGCGCGAATGATCCCTAACGTACATCGTGCTGTAAACCGCTAAGCAGAAGAATCGGATCCAGTATTTATTGAGGCCAGTGAGAAGGTGTGGGTTGGCACGCATAATTAATGCAAACGCTTCGCCATGCCGAAACTCATCGTTACACCATCTTTCAAACCAGAGAAATATTGGATGAAAACGTAACTCTGGTTTTTTCTCAAGCTCACGGAAAATGGTGATGTAACGAGCATAACCAATCTTTTCGGATAAATACGTCGCGTAGTAAATGAACTTTGGCTTAAAGTAGGTGTACTTTTTCGCTTTTGCCAAAAACCCTAAATCAATTCCAATATCAAAGTCTTTGAGCCACTGGTTAATGAAACCCGCATGCCGGGACTCATCACGTGCCATATAGCCATAAAGCAACTTCATATCTTCATTCTTGACCTTACGCTTAATCTCGGCATACAAAATACAGCCTGAGAACTCGGAGGTAATTGAGCTAATTAAAAAGTCAACAAACTCATCATAAAGCTCAGGATCAACATTGGAATAGTTCTTATCCATATTGGCTGGACGTTGAAAGTGATCAGAATTAATATCTGCTGCAAACTCGGCCATTAAGACATTCCATTCCGAACGAAGTGCATCAATATTAGTTTTATCCACTTCATCAAAATTAGTGGTGTAAAAACGTGGGCTCAGAACAGCGTCCTGCAAAGCCATCTTGGTAGACTCGTTGACCTTGGCTGCTGCTGGTATCTGATCCCGTAATAGACTTTCTGCGGATTCCATACTATTTCTCCAATAATTAACGTTGTTGTGTGGCTTGACTGTCTAAACGTAACAGACGAGCAAAGTGTTTTGCATTAATCTCCCCAAAAGACTCTAGGTCAATCGTGCGACCTGTACTGGGGTCTATTAATGTCAGGCGCCCATCTTG
This sequence comes from Polynucleobacter sp. UBA962, assembly GCA_002292975.1. GTDB lineage: Bacteria > Pseudomonadota > Gammaproteobacteria > Burkholderiales > Burkholderiaceae > Polynucleobacter. The sequence goes on from DBCI01000022.1 coordinate 11,849, forward strand.
ACGGGCAATTAATTCAAATGGGGGCTTACTATCAATATCACGGCGTTTACGCTCCTGCGCTAGCGTTCGCAAAGCGCCGCGTACGAACCCTGCTTCACCGACAATTGAATCAATTTGCTTGCCAGTTTGGTAGTCAAAAACAGCAATAGAGCCATCGCTACGGTCCTCAAAACGAAGTTGCTTCACTTGTTTTGCAGGCGCATCCGGATAACGCGCACTAACTTGCGACTGGGTGATAACCCAAGTCAAAAATACGACTGCCGCGACAGTGCCCAGCATTGTTAAAGTTGTACTGCGCGAAAGTCTTAGGGAAGGCAAAATCATAGGCTTGATTGACCCACTTTTACTAGCGCCATATCAGACCCGTAAGCATGATTTGTAGACTTTGCTGGATTACCGTTAAGAGGACTTGACTCACGCTGATTAAGATCAAGCTGGTTGGCGCTGGCCCAAGCGTCTGCAAACAGACTGGCAACATGCTTACCATCCGCTACGCACCGGATCATGGGCTCGGGATGTGCTAATTTCCAGGCGCGGGCATGAGGCCATAAATGAAGATACGGAATCTTATCCTCAGCATTTAAGCGAATCGGAATGTCGGCGCTTCCATCCTTATAAACATGAATCCCAGCCTGCGCTAAGCGCTTGAGCGGCAAATTAAAGGTAATCGTCAATACAATCCCAATTCGCATTACTAAGCGGCGATTCGTCAAGGTGTACATGGTTGTATTGACTGACCAATAGGCCAACAAGCCAATCAAGACCAAAGCAGCAATAGAGAGTCCTAAGGCCCAAACAAAACCTGGCCACTCTTGACTCCAACCGCCCACAGACTGACTAACGGCAATGGCCTTTAATAGAACCATCGCCCCGAAGTACAAAGCAAACCAATGCATATGAAAGACATGCAGCGCAAAGGCTTTGAGATCAGGGCCCCCCTGCCAAATAATTTCCTCATTAGGTGGCAAAGGCTCTGGTAAGCCCGGTTGGGCCTCGAACTCGTGCTCTGGCGCTTGATAAAGAGTGCTCATGATGCTTAAACCAATGGCTCACTTCTCTCGGGTGTGGCATATAAAGTGCCAGCCCCAAAGTAGGCCATGATTTTTTCCTCTTCGAGCAAGGTAATCTGTTCAGTACTCTTTGTGGCAGGAACGCTTGCAAAGTGCCTACCGAGAACTGCTTGAACCGAAACTTGATTACGTGCAACTCGAGCAAAGTTCATGGGCAAGAGAACGCGTCGGCCACCGGCTTCTGGAGTGGTTTCAATTTCGAGATAGCGAATCATCATCTCAGCACGATCTACCCAAATCTCTTTAATCGTTCCACCCCGCACACCATCGGCGCCAACTACATTTAAGCCACGTGGATCAATATCTTGACGAGCGATACTGAATCCGCCCAAGATACGCATGGGTACTATCCGTGGATCTCCTTCTGAGGTATGGTCAGGAACATCAGCACGATTGGCATATGCGCCAGGACCAATTCCATCGAGCATGGGATTGCCTGTTGGCTCGATGGGTGAGCCATTGAGTCGATTTGCCGGCTTTGCGGCAAGTCGCTCAAGCGGCTCATCCCGTGGTATTGAGATGTCACCGCCAAATTGGGTTTTAAAGATTTTAGGCGATGGCATTCCAGCAATGCCTTCAGCACGCCGTACTTTACCCGCTTGATCGTATTCGAGAGGAAACCCCTCCCGCTTACCCTCAACAGTTAGGTAATAGACCAGAATGGCAAAAAAGACCCAAAATGCATATAGGGCTAATTGTGCGACATCAACGTATTGTGTAATTGCTCCAGTTCCCATGATGAACTCCCCTTTTAAATAATGAATTAGCTTGGAAACTCAGC
>DBCI01000022.1:13882-14048 GCA_002292975.1 Polynucleobacter sp. UBA962
TAAATCCCGAATCACTCCGCCAAGCCCAATCGCTAAACCAGCAGCGGATGCGCTCACAGCGCCCCACGCACCAATAACTAAACCGTTCATACCTAAGGAGTCAAAACTCATGGCCGTTGCGAGAGTACTCACGGCAAATAAACCACCGCCAAATCCAATTAAGAAA
>DBCI01000020.1 GCA_002292975.1 Polynucleobacter sp. UBA962
ACAACTACTGCATCTGCACCATCCGACCTCTACTTCCAAGGTGGTTCTGATATCTCTACCCCGAATATGGTCGTGTATGACGCGATTAACGTCCGCACTGACACAACCACAGGTGGTTTTCAGGCAATGAACAACGTTGGCGGTCAAGTATCAGTTCTTAATAGTTATACCAATACTCATGCACAGGCGACCTGGGCCACTGCTTTTAGCACCATGGGTACTTTTGTGGATGCCGCTGTGGATCTGATCTCTGAGCAACGCTCGAATATGGGTGCTCTACAGAACCGGATTAGTTATATTAACCAGAACTTAGAAGCCTACAGCACTAATTTGCAGAGCTCACGCTCGGCCATTATGGATACGGACTTTGCTGCTGAAACAGCAAAACTCACCAAGGGTCAGATCATGCAACAGGCTGCAACGGCGATGTTGGCGCAAGCAAACCAGATGCCAAACGTTGTGTTGTCCTTGTTGAAGTAAATCCCTTGGTTGACGCATAGTGTGATTTATTCCACACTATGCGTCAGTAGCTAGAAAGTACAGAGGAGAAGTGGTAAATGAGCACAACAGTAAACGCATACAATAGCGCCGCTAGCGCCGGAGTACTGCAGTCTGCTGGCACATTGTCTAGCAGTACTGCACCTCAGGTGAAGACGGATGCAGAGATCATCACCCAGGTGGTAACGACCGAGATTAAGCCCTCCAATATTAATGAGGTGAGCCAGCCAACCCGTGAAGCAGTGGCAAAAGCTGCCGCCGATCTTCAACAATTTGTCCAGTCAATGGGCCGCAATCTGAATTTTTCCGTTGACGAGACTACCGGCTACCACGTAGTGAAAGTGGTAAATCCCTCCACGGGAGAGCTTGTACGTCAACTGCCATCAGAAGAGTTACTCAAAATCGCCAGAGACTTCCAGCGTCTTAATAACGTTTTGGTGAGTCAGCGGGCTTAACTGACACGGGCTTATTCTTAGGTTGGCATGAATATTGCTTAATACAAAGCATAAACTTTCACCTACAGTATAAAAAATCAATATGGCAGTCTCGTCTACATCGAACACAAACTCAACAATATCCATTGATGTCGCTGGTATTGTTGAGGGGCTTATGAAGATTGAGAAAAAGCCACTTGAGACTCTTCAGGCAAAAATTACAACAAAAGAAACTGTAATAAGTGATTTAGGGACTATCAAAAGTAAAGTCGCGACATTTCAAGACGCTTTGGATGAGCTCGAAGATCCAAGTAATTTTGAAAACACGACATCAAGCTCAACTGATTCAAGTGTAATTCAAGCCAGTTCGACTAGCGGTGCTTTGCTTGGTAGTTACACAATTACTGATGTAGTAATGGCTACAGCAACCAAAACATTTTTAACTGGGACAATCAGTGCAGGAAGTACTACCAAATTTAGCTCAAACTTATCAACGGTTACTCTTCCTGATAGTACAAACGGCTTCACAATACAGATAGGTAGCTTAGGAACAATATATAAATCAATTGGTAGCCCAAATGGTGAATCAGTTTTAAGTGCTACCCCCACCATTACGGATATAGCCGATTGGGTTAACTCTCTAGGGATTGATGCGAGCGCTTCTGTAGTAGCAGTCGACACTGATGAGACCGAATGGGCTTTGATCATTCGGGGCAAAGAAACAGGATCTGATTACGATGTGATTACAAATTTAGACGCAAGTTCTAGTTTTGCTGTTACCAATGTAAATGCAGCAGATGCTGCGTTTACGCTTGATGGAATTAATTACACCCGTTCAAGCAATTCCATTAATGATGTTATCAATGGGGTTACTCTTCAGTTAATGAGCGATGATGACTCGGTATCTGGGACAACAATATCTGTTATGCAGGGAACGGATAATTCTCAAACTATTATTGAGGACTTAATTACCGCATACAACGATCTGATCGATACCTATAAGACCCTGACTGCAAACTCCTATAACTCAGACTCTGGTGAGACTGGCACTTTTGCTAACAATCCTACGATGCTTTACTTTGTCAATGAAATTAAGAGTCGGTTTGCTACAGGTATCGTTTACGGAACAGACGCTACCGACACCATTAGCCTTGGAGAAATGGGAATTTATTTATCAGTAGATGGGGTCGCTAGCTTTAATTCAGAAGACTTCGAGTCAGCACAGGCTGATGGTTTGCAATCCAAATTGGCAGAGGGTGCTTATATGGGTTACAACGATAGTGATGACTATCTAAATTACTATATTACAGAATTGATAGGCTCTACTGGTAGTGGCGGAATTTTTGCAGATATCGTTGTTAACGAACAAGAGGCTGTTGATGGTTTGTACGATAAAGAAGACACCTTACAGGATCGCTTAACTTCCATTCAGAATAACTATATTACTCAATATTCTGCACTGAATGCCTTGCTTTATCAATTAAGCATTACTAGTAATTCATTAACAAGTGCTCTCGATGCACTTTCTAATAATAACAATAACTAATTTCTGAGGAATTTTTATGAACGCACGCGCTGCTAAGTTATATGCCAACAATGATGCTGAGACGGGTGTGAATTCTCTTAGCTCGGGTCAACTAATAGTACTCATTTATGAACGAGTGTTTGATAATCTAAAGTTAGGTAAGCATGCCCTTGAAAATGGTCAGCATGGTGTTGAAGCATTTACCAAGGCACATGATTTAATTCAGCAGGGGTTGTTGGCTTGTCTTGACTTTAAGGCAGGCGCTGAGGTTGCCCAAAATCTGGGAGCTATTTATGAGTGGTCCCTACGCGAGATCATCAATGCTCGAGTGACCAAGTCGCCCGAGAAGATCCAAGAGGTTTTAGATGTTCTAACTCCGCTGTATGAAGCTTGGGTGAGCCTAGCACCTAAAGAGCCTGTACCAGATTTGCAGGCCGTGAGTTCCAGTAACCCTGCGCGAGTTGCTGCAGCCTATTAAAGCCGTACCGTTATTGTCTAGGCTTTAAGGCCTTAGGGCATCAGGCTTGGTGAACAATGCTTTCTGATTAGCATTACCTAAATGGCTAATTTAGCCGTAATATAAAGGTATGCGCCAGTTTGACCGAGTGCGCAGGGAGTTACGGATTGATTAGGGGGTTAGGGTGGCAATACAGATTCCGACCACTGGCATACCAGCAAACCCAATCGTGGAGTTTCACCGTAATGATTTGGTGAATCCACCAGGCGCCCCATCCGTCGTTGAAAACCTCAAAGCAGTTGACCCTCGAGTAGCACTCAATATGGCCTTGCCGGTCAATGATGCTAATCCAAGTGTGACCCTACACAATGCCATACAAGCAGCCATGCTCAAGGGCAGTCAATTGGCAGAGCCCGGGGTTAATCAGGCAGTACTTCTGGAACTCTCGAAGACCCAAACCAAATTAGACCCCGCTACAGCAGCTGTACTTGCAGATGCTAAATCAACCGTGTCTCCAAGCCTTAGTCGTCTTGATAACTTAGGTAGTGCTGCCTTGGGACAACTTCTTTCTAATATCTTGGAAGCAGAAGACCTTGATCCTAATTTGGCTCTAAAGAACAAGACCAATACTGCAGTCGTAGCCTGGCCGTTGGGCGATCGCGAGGTGGCACTCTCCACCGATCCACGTGCAGCCATGAACATCTTGCATCAAAACTTGCAAAACTCCGGCATCTTTGCAGGCGAGCAAATCAAGAAATTACTGATGCCAGCGGCACTATCGATTGCCGAGGAGGCGGAGAGTTTTGATGGCGATGTGCCACAAAAAGCTGCTTCACTTTTATCGCAACTGAATTCTGATTCACCGCAAGTACGCGATGCGGTCAAGTTATTATTGCGAGGTGATCTTGCTTGGCAAGGATTGCTCCTACCCAATCTCTATGTTGTATTTAAGCGCGAAGATGCCTGGCAACAAAATGAGGAAGATCCCAGTCAAATAAGCAAGGGCGCACGCATCACCATGGAAGTGGATCTACCCCATCTGGGTAAGCTCACTGTGATCGGTACCCAGTTTGGCGAGAGTGTGAACCTAAGGATTGAGACCTCGGCTCAAACCAAATCAATTCTCTCGGAGCGGTTAACGGATCTGCAAGATCAAATCAATCAACATGTAAAAGCAGAAACGCATGTGGCCATCAGTGATGGGGTGACACTATGACACCCAATAGCCCTAATAAAGTACTCAAGGCCGTTGCTCTCAAGTATGAGCTCAATGGCACAGCCCCACGGGTCACCGGTCAAGGTGAGGGCTATGTGGCTGAAGCAATCCTAGCGAAGGCCAAAGAGTTTGGTATACCAACGCGTAATGAGCCAGAGCTTGTGGAGTTCTTAATGCAACTCAAACTCAATGATGTCGTGCCACCCGATTTGTATGCTGCAGTTGCGGAAGTATTAGCGTGGGCCTATGAGATTGATGGTAAGACTGTGCCGGAGCCACCTAAAACCTGATTGTCTTAATGGGTGACGGAATTTTTGCAAAGTGCTAATATTTACGCATGATTGATTGGTCAAACTGCCCAGTAGTTGAAAGTGCTCAAGATCGGGTTAGCGGAGCCTTGGTCTTTGCCGGTTCTCGAGTACCCATTTCAGCTCTTTTTGAAAACCTTGAAGATGGTGTTACTGCGAAAGAATTCACGTAAATCTTTCCAGGGGTTCGTCTTGAACAGGTTAGAGCAGTTTTAGATTTTGCCGCCAAGAACTCCCTCACTTTTGCGTGAAAGTTTTATTTGATCAGGGAACCCCTGCGCCTTTAAGAGATTATTTAATCATTTACGTTTCGCCGTTACCAAAGATATTTGTAAAAAGGTCGAATTTGGGGCATGGTGTTGAGTAGGTGGCAAGAACAGTCGCACCCAAAATCGAAATGATCGCCACTTTGGGTTAAAGGATATTTTGTATCACATTATACACAAATATTGTCTTTTTGTATATAATGTGATACATGCCAAGTAAACCACAGCCCATATTCCCATCGGAACAGAAAATCCTTGCTGGTCTAGGCGAGCGCATCAGGCTTGCTCGTTTGCGTCGAGGTATTTCCGCAGAAGCTCTGGCTGAGCGATCCTCTATTTCTAGGACAACCCTGCATCGGGCAGAGCAAGGTTTTCCTGCGGTAGCGATTGGTACCTATCTCAGAATCATGGCTGCACTGCAACTACAAGAAGACTTTAATTTACTGGCGAAGGATGATTTGCTTGGGCGGCGCTTACAGGATTTGGAGTTATCGAAAGTAAGGAAACAGAGTGGCAGAAGTTAATAACCATGAATTAGAGGTATGGATTGATGTGAGCTTTATTGAAAAAAAGCCCATCAAGATTGGTCATTTGAAGCATGACCGAGGTAATGTGCGTTTTAACTATGACGAAGCATGGCTATCCCACCCACAACGATTTGATATTGATCCTGATTTATCTTTAGATAACGCCATCTTTCATCCCAACCCTGCACAAGGAAATTTTGGTGTTTTTCTAGATTCTTCACCGGATCGGTGGGGGCAAACCTTAATGAAGCGACGTGAGGCAATGGAGGCCAAAGACGAAGGACGTCAGGCTCGCACTCTTTATGCATGGGATTACCTCATTGGAGTCCAAGACCAAACTAGGCAGGGCGCATTACGTTTTAAGTATCCTGGAACAGACGTATTTTTGGCTTCACATGACTTATCTGCACCGCCTGTAGCTCAGCTAGCGGAGTTGGAGAATGTTGCCAAACAGCTGAGTGATAAAAATATAGATGATTTGGATAACCTAAGAAGATGGCTCAGGGTCTTAGTTGCGCCTGGTGCATCTTTAGGGGGAGCAAGACCAAAAGCCAACTTTACTCAACAGGATGGATCGCTTTGGATTGCTAAATTCCCAGTGAAAGATGATGACAGAGATAGTGGGGCTTGGGAGATGTTGGCTTACCAGCTTGCAATACGTGCCAATATTCAAATGCCGCAAGCAAAGTTGCTTAAGCTGGGAAGCCAATATAGAACCTTTGCCGTTAAGCGATTTGATCGCATTGACGGCCAGCGGATTCATTATGCATCGGCTATGACGATGCTAAAAAAAGAGTCTAGTGATGATGCAAGTTACCTTGATATTGCTGAGTTCATTATGACTCGAGGTGCCACGGGGTCGATTAAAGATGATTTGGCGCAACTGTTTCGTAGAGTGGTATTTAATGCGGCAATCAGTAATCGCGATGACCACTTAAGAAATCATGGCTTTATTCTGATGCCAAATGGTTGGCGTCTTTCCCCTGCTTTTGATATAAACCCAAATATTGATAAAGCCGAGCATGCTCTCAATTTAGATATAGGCGATAACCGTGCCAACCTTGAAAGTGTTATTGCTACGGCCCAATATTACGAATTAACTCAAGATCAAGCGGTACAAATTGTGAGCGAGATCTTGAGCGTTACTCGCACGTGGGAGGCTGTAGCAAAAAATCTAGCTATCTCAAGAGGCGATATCGAGTTGATGCGAGCGGCTTTTCAGTCTTAGTTCGGCTGCCCGAATTC
>DBCI01000080.1 GCA_002292975.1 Polynucleobacter sp. UBA962
GTGGCCCGGGGCGGAATCGAACCACCGACACAAGGATTTTCAATCCTCTGCTCTACCGACTGAGCTACCAGGCCAAGATTTGCGATTATATAGGATCACTCGCCCTTATATTTGCTGACGTCTATCCCAAGGGCCTTTAGCTTGCGGTAAAGGTGTGTTCTTTCTAGGCCAGTGAACTCGGAGATTTTTGTCATACTGCCACTAGTTGCCAGCATTTGGTATTCAAAATAGGCTTTCTCAAAGAGATCACGCGATTCGCGCAGGGGTAGCCCAAAATAGCTCTTTGCAATGCCGCTAATGTATTCATCGGGGTTATTGCTTTTTGGTAGCTCGAGTGAGCTTGTCTGTGTTGCTATCACCTCACCATCGGACTTTCTGAGAGGGGACCTTTCTAGCGCCTTACTAACAGTTTTTAAGAGTTTTTGAAGTGCAATCGGTTTCTCTAAAAAGTTAAGTGCGCCGATACGAGTAGCCTCAACTGCCGTATCAATCGTTGCATGGCCTGACATCATCACAACTGGCATTGTTAGTAAATTGTCTCGCGCCCACTCCTTTAGGAGAGTAATTCCATCAGTATCAGGCATCCAAATGTCTAAGAGAACGAGGTCGGGTTCCATTTGCTCACGCACTGCTCTGGCTTGCATAGCGCTTTCAGCGGGATACACCGTATGCCCTTCCTCGGTCAAGATCTCTTGCAAAAGCTCTCGGATTCCCATCTCATCATCAACCACCAAAATACTAGCCATGCTTATGCAGCCTCTTTCGCAAGATTTACAAACAAAATGGATACTTGGGCACCTAACACTGCATCCCCCTGTTTACGATTATTAATCTCAATTTTTGCACCGTGGTCATCAATAATTTTTTTCACGACCGCTAAACCGAGTCCGGTTCCCTTAACTTTGGTGGTGATATATGGCTCAAATGCCCTTGCCAATATCTTAGCCTGAAAACCAGGTCCGCTGTCGGTAATTGTCATTCGCACTGCAAACTTACTTTGGCCAATATCGTTTATGGGTACTAACTCTGTCTTAATGGCGATAGCGCCCTCTACATGACCAGCCTCTAAGCTTGCATCTTGGGCATTTTGCAATAGGTTGTGGATCACCTGACGCAATTGAGTTGGATCGCCCATCACTCGGGGGCAATCACTAACAAGATCTACCTGGATCGCACTTCCCTCGTAGAGGCCCATAATTTCTTTTATCAAGGCATTCAGATCTAAGGATGTTAAATTGGGTGTGGGTGTTTTTGCAAAATCTCTAAACTCATTGACCATTTGTTTCATGGCCTGAACCTGGCCAATAATGGTGTTCGTACTCCGCTCGATCATCTCTGTTTGTTCGGGGCTCAATTGTCCCTGTAGCTTATGTTGTAAGCGTTCAGCAGAAAGCTGAATCGGTGTTAATGGATTCTTAATCTCATGAGCTAAGCGCCTTGCCACCTCGCTCCAAGCAATCGACCGCTGTGCAGCAATGACATCACTAATGTCATCAAACACAATCATCTTCAGTTCAGAAGAGAGCTGAGTGCCCCGTACAAATAGAGTTGACCCTAAATCATTTTCATATTCGTTAATCGGATGAATTTGGATCTGCTTTTGCCAAACCGACCCGCCACCATCAGGCGCTTGATTGGTCGTGGGGGCTATTAAGTTCTGTGTTGAAAATTCTCCACGCACCGCGCTATAAAACTCTTGAAGCGCAGGAGTGCCGCCCAATGGGCCACCGGTTAGATCGAGCAAATGAGTCCCAAGAATTTTTGCTGCCCCAGGGTTGCTCGATACTAAATTGAATTGATTATCAAAAATACAAACGCCAGCTGTTAGATTTCCTAGGACCGTTTCTAGGAAAGATTTAGACTCTTGCATAGAGGTGCGCGCATCTGAGAGCTGCTTGGTCATGACGTTGAACTGGCGGGTTAGCATACCAAGCTCATCCCCAGTATCTAGTTCTGGCTTGGGTGATAAGTCGCCCTGCGCTACCGCTTGAGTACCGCGCAAGAGCATCAACAAAGGCTGTGCTAATTGCCGACCCAATAAGAGAGCAAGAGTAACTGCAACAAATAAAGCAAAAAAGAGGGTGAGCGTGAGGGTGCCGATATACATCTTGCGCAGACCAACTCGACCAAGAGCCTTTTCCTGGTATTCACTATAGGCAGACTCGACAGCAAAGATGTTCTTAGCCAAAGGCGCTGGTATGAAACGAACTAATTGTAAGAAATACTTATCCTCGACCATTTTGCTGGGACCTGTTTTGCTCGGCACTGCCTTTTGTCGAGTGATTGGCACAATCGCCCTTACGCGATAGCCTTGTTCTCCCTCAACCGTCTCAATTTCATCTAAGAAAGTTATGCCATTCTTTTTAAAAGCTTCAGCCACAACGTCTTCACTAGGTGCTGGAAAATACCCCTTGGGCTTAGCTTCTGTGCTCAGAATTAAAATGCGCTTTAGAGTGAAGAGGCTTACCTCTTGAATCCCAAACTGATTGCGGATCTTAGCGATCATGCTGCCAACCTGCTCTGAAGTGGTTCCTGATGGAACCTGAACAACCTGCTCAGCAATGAACTTGCCCTCGGCCAATATCTCCTCTTGTGCAATTCTTAAGGTCACACGCCCTAGCTCCAGCCCCGAGTTGAGCGCTGATTCAACCTTGACATCAAACCAAGTCTCAATGCTTTTGGAGACGAATTGCCAAGATACGCTATACAAAATAACTCCGGGCACCACGCCGACCAAGGCAAAAATCATGGCTAATTTAGCAATTAAGCGGGTGCCGAAGCGCCCCTTGCGCCAACGAATACTAATGACAACCACCAAGACAATGATGGATAACAACAATAAGACTCCAACAATAATGTTGGCAGCATAGAGCCAAATAAAGTAGTTATCAAAAAACTCCGTGTTAGAGGTGGCCGTAGAAAGAAGAAGCAAGAGAACAAGGGCAATGAGGCCAGCAAGCAAAGTGAGCACTGGCAGAGCTCTGCGCTTAATAAGGTCTTTGCTTGTTAGGGCTGCAACAATATCCATTATTGCCGTCCCACAACATTACCCATCGATGCATTAAATGGGAATCGCAACCATTCACCCGCCAGAGACCAGTCTTTGCTATTGAGCGCATCAACCTGAAATGGTTTAGGAAGCTTGCCCAAGTCCAAAGTCATACGCACACCAGCGTCATATTGTTTGGCAGGACTAATTGCAGCAGCCTCAATGACGCTCCACCCACCTACCGTTCCGGCTACTCGCAGTGCTTCAGGAAGGCTTGGGGCGCTAAATGTAAAATCGCCAACCGTGATGCGATATTGATTAATGAGCGGTTGGTGCGATAAGCGAATTTGTCGCTCTACACGGATAACTTTTTCATCAAACCAGTACCAACGACTGCGAGTGAGCATAAACTCGTAAACAAAATATAAGGTCACTCCTTTATTTAATGCATTCTCTAATCCTGTTGGCAGCGTAATCGAAAAATTTGCATTTAGTAGCCACCCCGTATCGGTCTTCTCAAGCTCTGCCTGCTTCACCACAATACCCTGGGCATGGGCGTGCACACTGATGCAAATAGTGAAAATGCAAATGAGGCTTAAGATAATTTTGCGCAGTAAACCCATCATTCTTAATTACTCTCTTCTTGGTCCTTGCTTAACAAACCGTAGAAAAATCCATCATGGTTTAAATTGGGAAGTAACTGTCCGGGGGCACTCAATCGTAAAGCATTCGGATGCTGAGATACAAACCAGGCTATTTGCTCCTCTCCCTCTTGCGGGAATACTGAGCAAGTAACATATAAGAGGCTGCCGCCCGGCTTAAGCATGCGCCATGCGTTTTCTAGAATAGCCCGCTGGACCTTAATCACCGCTGCAATATCTTCTTTGCGTCGCAAAAAAACAATATCGGGGTGGCGCCTCACAATACCGGAGGCGGAGCACGGTACATCACATAAAATTTTGTCAAAGGCCTGGCCATCCCACCAGTCTTGACGACTCGCGCTGCCTTGCACAAGATGAATAGTGTGTTTTGGTAAACCCAACCTCTCGATAGCGCCCTCCACTTTTTTAAGTCGCTCGGCATCGATTTCTAAAGCAAGCAGCTGATAAGATCCTCTGCCCATGATCTCGGCCAAGTGAGCGGTCTTGCCCCCGGGGGCCGCACATGCGTCCAAAATATGCTCGCCTGACTGCGGGCTTAACAGCTTTGCTGCTAACTGCGCTCCTGCGTCTTGAACAGAAACAAGTCCCTCATCAAATCCGGGTATCTGCGCTACCGGAATCGGGTCCTCAATCACAATCGCAGTATCAAGCGCTATGCTGCCCAATGAATGAATGATTGTATGTGCAATATGCTTAGAGTCCAATAGAGCGCAATAGTCGGCACGATTGATTTTGTTGGTATTGATTCGTAGGATTAATGGCGGTCTCCTGCTCTGCTCGTCACAAATATCCTGCCATTGTTTTGGATAAGCAGCTTGTAATTGACTAAGCCACCACTTTGGAAAGGCTACTCCAAACCCTTCTTTCGTTTTGTCTTCAGCGTTATTTGGGTTGGCAATTTTTCGCAAGACCGCATTGACAAGCCCCTGTGCAAACTTGGTTTTGGGTGAGCTGCCTGCTGCTTTAACAGCCTCATTCACAATCGTGTGAACTGGATACCTATTTTGGGTGTCCCCACGCTCTTGATCAAGAATGAGAGTGCATGCCACGCATAAGAGTAAGTCAACCTCCTTGCTGGGTTTTTTGGGAACCAGTTTCTGAATCTGCTCTTGCGCATGTGCCCAAGAACGCAAGGCCGCAAACGTAATGCTTTGCACCGCTGGTCGTAATTTAGAATCTAGGCTATCGAGGCTTTGCCCCAATGAACGTCCTTCATAGATAACTTGCTCGAGTGTACTGGCGGAGCTCTGCAATATCTGGGCAAGCGCTGCGCTCTGAGTGATACCGCTTACCCTCTCGATTGGCTTATCCAGAATAACTTTCCGCTTAGTAAGTGTGAGTTAGCTCAAAAACTGCTTACTTGAGCTTTTACTGTTCGCTAAAAACCAAGTGCGCGCTGACATCTTTTTGCCACCCGATTTTTGCAACTCCAGCACCTCAAGACATTGATCCTGACATTGGACCCAAATCCCGTCAGCGCCTAGCCCAATGATAGAGCCTGGAGCGTTCTTTGCCGCAAGGAGCTCTTGCTCACCGGCATTGGGTAAACGCGTCCTCCAAATTTTGATGAGCTCTCCGTCAAACTGTGTGCTTGCTCCTGGAAATGGATTAAAAGCACGCACCTTGCGATCAATTAATTGGGCTTTTGTATGCCAATTAATTGAGGCCTCTGTTTTCAGTAGCTTATTGGCATAACTAATCCCATCATTACTTTGTGGCACAAAATGAACTTTATTAGCCGCAATGCTTTGTAAGGCCTCTACCATTAAAGTGGCGCCGAGCTTGGCCAAGCGATCATGCAAAGATTGGCTGGTTTCTTCTGCATGGATCTCGACCTCCTGGCTTATTAATACCGGGCCCGTATCTAGTCCGGCCTCCATTTTCATAATAGCCACGCCCGTTTTAGCATCGCCCGCTTCAATTGCACGCGCAATGGGTGCCGCGCCGCGCCAACGTGGCAACAAAGAGGCATGAATATTAAAACACGCAAAGCGGCCAGCGCGTTCGGCTAATTGCAAAACTTCGCTCGGCAAAATTAAGCCATAGGCGACCACAACCATCACATCAAATTGCGCTTGTGTTAGCTGTGAAAGAGTTGCTGTTGCATCATGCCGTTTTTGTGGATCGGTCGCATGAATATTTAGGCTGAGAGGCTGCCATACTGGAATGCCCTTTTCTTGCGCAAGCAACTTCACTGGGCTGGCTTGAAGATGCATACCTCGACCTGCCGGCCGATCGGGCTGCGTGAGCACCGCCACGATCTCATGCCCTGCTTCAATCAGCGCACGTAATGCCTCTGCTGCAAACTCGGGGGTTCCTGCAAAAATGATTTTCATGTGCAATGGTTCGCGCTTAGCGAAGCCCGACCAATTCTTTTGCTCGCTTCTTGAGTTTTAATGAAATGCGACTCCGCTTTAATGGGGACAAGTACTCGACAAACACCTTGCCTTGCAAGTGGTCCATTTCGTGCTGTAAACATACTGCCAAAAGCCCATCAGCCTCTAGCTCAAATGGTTTTCCTGCTTGATTAAGGGCTTTGATCTTAATGCGTTCGGGCCGCTCAACCTCATCAAAAAACTCCGGCACCGACAGACAACCCTCGCGCCAGGATTTTTTTTCTGCGCTAGCCCAGGTGAGCTCAGGGTTAATAAAAACCATCAGTTCATTACGATCCTCTGAGACGTCAATCACGATGATGCGCTCATGAATATCGACCTGTGTAGCGGCTAACCCAATACCGGAAGCCTCATACATAGTCTCCCCCATATCCGCAACGATCTGCACAATACGCGCATCCACCGCCGCCACCGGTTTTGCAATCGTGTGTAGGCGCTGGTCTGGATAGTGAAGTATCGATAAGACAGCCATATACCAATTATCTTACAAACAAATCCGCTTGAGCTCATTGTCAACAATTTTTGGCTAAGCAAAAATAGATCGATGAACAAACTTATTGACCCCAACTCAGCTGATCCTCTCATGACAATCCGATGTTTGAGCCAAGATTCGGTTGATTATCCAAGACGTTTGTTAGATCTTTGCGATCCTCCCAAAAAACTATTCTATATAGGCAATGCGAGGCTTTTAAACCAGCCCATGGTGGCCATCGTCGGCGCCCGCAAGGCTTCACACGCTGGCTTATTGCATGCCCATCACCTTGCAGCAGGACTTGGGCGCCGCGGGTATCACATCGTCTCGGGTCTTGCCTACGGTATCGATAGCGCTGCTCACCGCAGCGTGTTAGCTTTAGGAGGCCCAAGCCAAACTATTGCGGTTTGTGGAAACGG
>DBCI01000048.1:0-6978 GCA_002292975.1 Polynucleobacter sp. UBA962
CCTTACTCAATTTGTATTTGCGTCTCTCTCCTTTGGGGTCGCGGTTAGTTTATGTATAAAGGCTCTGATAGGATAAGCCTAGAGAGTGGGATCGGCGTCCCAATCGGTTTAACTGCGCTTGAGCTAGCGCAAAGATTGGCCGAAGAAATTCGGTGTTTAATCAATCAAGGCTAGTGCCAAATACCCCACTGGTCGGTTGGCGGTGACTTTTGATTCCAGCTCACGGGATAGCGCACTTGTCCTATCCCCAAACGCGACCATAAATAGGTAGTCAATGCCAAGACTAAAACCCCAACGAATACATGAGTCCAAATATCCACAAATCCTGCATGTGCAGAAATCATAATCAGAGGATTTGCACCTGCTGGAGGATGCACGGTTTTTGTCAGGATCAATACAGCAATTGTGATTAAGACAGCAATGACCATGACCCAAGTGGCATCCCCAAATAGCTGATAACAAATCACACCAATGAATGCAGACATTAAGTGCCCTCCAAACAGAGCACGGGGTTGAGTTGGGGGAAAAGTGGTGAGCCCAAATAGAAACAATGTGGACCCGCCCAAAGATGCTAACAAGAGAGTGGAATCGGTTGGACGGACTACATGCAGAGCCAGCGCTAGGGCGATACTTGCGCCCGCCAAGACCCAAAGAAGCCGAAGAATGGTCTGTTTCACGAAAACAGTGTAATGCATGGGGGTATTGAGTTTTGGGGTCGGTATATAGTGAGGCTCTGAAAGTTTCATGTGCAAACACTATTTAACTACCTAGCGCTGTTAATACTCCGAGCATTCTCGGTGCTGCCTTACTCTTGGATTGTATTTGCTGGAGATAAGCTTGGCTGGATGATTGCTCACATTCCTAGCGAGCGTAATCGTGTGGTCCAGATTAATTTACGCCTCTGCTTTCCTACACTATCTGACTCGGAGCGTGATGCCTTGGCGCTCGATCACTGGCGTCTATTTGGCCGCAGCGTTCTAGAACGCAGTCGCATTTGGCTAGGCAATCCAGCTCAAATTGCCGAGATGGTAGAGATCGACTCCGAAATTACCCTGGGAGACCAAAAGCCCCGTATCTTAGTGAATCCGCACTTTGTTGGCATTGAGGGCGGCATGGCACTGTGCGCCCTCTCTGAGAAAATGAATTGGCAACGGGGTGTAACGCTTTACCAAAAGATGAAGAACCCTTTTTTTGATCGTAAGATCATTGAGTGGCGCAGTCGCTTTGGGGGTAGATCTATTCCAAGGCAAGGTCATCTTACGGAGACCCTTAGGGAAATTAAGAACGGTAATTTTGTTTTTATAGCTCCCGATATTGATCTTGGTATCAAAGACTCGGTGTTCGTGCCCTTCTTTGGCGTTGAGACCAACACCATTACAGCCATCTCGCGCTTAGCTAGCATGACTGGCGCAGAGGTCTGCATCATGAAAACAACCCTAAAGCCAGACCGCTCTGGCTACATTTGCCATATTAGTAAACCCCTTACTAATTTCCCAACCAAAGATCCCATTGCAGACACTGCGAGGCTCAATCGTTATTTTGAAGATGAGATTCGCTTACGTCCTGCCGAATACTATTGGGTTCATAAACGCTTCAAGAATCGACCTGCTGGCGAGGCTAAGATTTATTAGTGTCAAAATAGAATCTTCTAGGAGACTCTCGCATGAAAAATCACATTAACGCCAACCAAATCAAGATAGCCTATCAAATGGATGGGCCAGAAAACGGTCCTGTCGTCATGATGAGTAACAGTCTCATGTCTAGCCTTGAGATGTGGGACAGTAATATTCATGCGCTGACCGATCGCTATCGCGTGATTCGCTACGACACTCGCGGTCATGGTCAAACTCAAGTGACCGAAGGTCCTTATAGCATTGCTTTATTGGCGCACGATCTGGTTTCCTTGATGGATGCTCTGCATATTCCAAGTGCGCATTTGGTTGGGCTATCGATGGGAGGCATGATCTGCCAATATATTGGTGCCAATTATCCCGATCGTGCTCTGTCTCTCAGTCTTTGTGATACGGCCAGCGAGATGCCTCCGCGCAGTTTGTGGGAGGAACGTTTTGCGATTGCTCGCACACAAGGTATCGCGGGACTAGTCGATGGCACGATTAAGCGCTGGTTTTTGAGTGAGTTCATTCAACGTGAGTCACAACAGATTGAACATGTGAAGCACATGATTTTGGGAACCCCAGTAGATGGCTACCTAGCCTGCGCTAGTGCCGTGCGCGATATGGCTCAGTCCACCATGCTACTCAAGATCAAAGCGCCCACCATGGTATTGGTCGGTAAACAAGATCCTGCTTGCACCGTAGACCAAGCGACGGTCTTGCATCGTCTGATACCGCACTCCTCCATGGTGGTCCTTGATCAAGCGGCACACCTGGCCAACATCGAGCAGCCACAGGCATTTAATAAGGCCTTACGGGGATTCTTAGACTCTGTGGCATAGTTAACCCTAGAAAGTTAATCATAAAATCAAGAGGAGACAACATGCATATTTCTTTCAATGCGTATCGAATCACTGCGCTCGCACTATTTACTGGGATGCTCTCGCTGCAGCCCCTTTTCGCAAGCGCTCAAGCTAACTATCCAAATAAAACGGTCAAGATGATTGTGCCCCTGACCCCGGGATCCGGAGCTGATATTGCTGGGCGGATTGTGGCTAAAAATTTAGCGGAGAGCTGGAAGCAGCCCGTGATTATTGAGAATCGCCCTGGCGCTGGTGGTCTGGTGGGAACCGGTGTTGTGGTGAACTCCGATCCAGATGGCTATACCCTCTTAGTCCAATCAGCTTCCTATGCGGCGAATCCCGCCATCTATAAGAAATTACCGTATGACCTCAAAAGCCTCAAGGATGTCAATATCTTAGGTACTAGTCCCTACGCATTAGTTGTATCGGCAGAGAGTCCCTATAAATCTTTAAAGGATTTAGTGAATGCTGCTAAGAGCAAACCCGAAATTATTCCATTTGCTAGCGCAGGCGTTGGTAGCTCAACCCACCTTGCGGCCGAGTACTTTAATCAAACCATGGGCATCAAGATGTTGCATGTTCCTTTTAAGGGATCCCCTGAAGCCATTCAAGAAACCATCGCAGGACGTACTGCCTATTACATGGCGCCACTACAAACTGCGATTGCTCAAATCCAAGGCGGTAAAGTGCGCGCTCTTGGTGTAACGAGTGCGACTCGTGCCGAGGCTGCACCAGAGATCCCGACGATTGCCGAACAGGGTTTTCCAAACTTTGAAATTGGTTTATGGGTTGGCGTATGGGCACCATCAGCCACACCCGCTGGTGTTCTCCAAAAGATTAATACCGACATCAATCGTGCCCTGCAAGATTCTGATGTGAAGTCTGCCTACGCAAAGGCCGGAATCACCATCAAACCAATGAACTTGGCTGAGACGGAAAAGTTTGTCCGCAGTGAGATCATTAAGTACACCAAGATTGCTAAAGACGCTGGAATCGAACCCCAATAATCCCCCACTGTGCCAAGCACCAGACCAGGCCCTCAAAAAACCTGGTCTTGTTCTAGATGAACATGCTTGTGATTGCCATGCTCATATTTGTGGGCCAGCAGCACTTTATCCTTACTCCCCAAAACGGATTTACACTCCGCCCGATGCGCTATTACCGCAGTATCGGGCCTTATTAAATCATTTGGGCATTGAGAGGGCCGTACTCGTTCAGCCTAGTATTTATGCGGATGACAATCGCGCCCTCTTGGCAGCCCTCAAAGAAGATCCTCTTCACTTACGGGGTATTGCTGTTGTGGATTGGGAGATCTCAGAACAGGATTTAGAAAAGATGCATCACGCAGGTATTCGTGGGGTGCGTTGCAATATTGTTGATCTCGCTGAGGCAAAAGGTGTACTACCGATTATGAAGCTTCGTTATCTTGCCGATAAGATTGCACCACTCGGTTGGCATATTGAGTTCTTAATGCACGTTAATGAATTCCCAGATCTTGATCAAACCCTCAGAAACTTTCCGGTGCCAGTCGTGCTTGGTCATCTAGGCTACCTTAAAACTAGTCTTGGTGTTAATGATCCCGGCTTTCAGGGTCTTTTATCACTGATGCGTGAGGAACGCGCTTGGGTCAAACTAACCGGACCCTACCGAATCTCCTCGCAAGATCGTCCGCCCTATTCCGATACCAATCCATTTGCCCATGCACTCTTGGATGCAAATTCGCACCAAGTTGTTTGGGGCACTGACTGGCCCCATGTCATGGTGAATAGTTTTATGCCAAACGATGCCGATCTATTGGATCTACTCAATACGTGGGTTCCAGAACCTGCGTTACGCAAGCAGGTACTGAGTACTAATCCCGCTCGGCTCTATCAGTTCTAAGCTGGAAAAGAAAAAGCCCGCTATTGCGGGCTTTTACTAATGCGGTTCTGTATTACAGACCCATATTTTGCTGCGCCACCATGAGGTAAAGCATGGGGATCGATAGGATTGTATTAATCCGTGAGGTCAACATTGCGGTACGAGCAGATTTTGCTTTTAGATCAGCATCAACGACCACAATACCCAGGGCACGCTTTTGATTAGGCCAAATAATGAACCAGACATTAAATGCCATGATCAGCGCAATCCACATACCCAGGCCAATCGCTAAGAATGGTTGTTGTAAGGTAAAGGCTTTGTGCGCATAACCATTCAGAATCGCTAAGATAATTCCGGTGAGAACGGTTGCCATGGCAGCGAAACGGAACCAGAACAACGCAGTTGGGGCAATGACTTTACCAATCGCTGGTTTTTGCTCATCAGGGATCTTTGGCATGGATGGAATTTGTACGAAATTGAAATACCATAACAAACCAATCCACATTACTCCTGAGAGCACATGGAGGTAGCGGAATAAAAAGGCAACCCAACCTGGACTTCCCACATTGGAGCCAAATAAAACCACAATTAATAGAGTCAGGACAAAGCCTGCCAGCACTGTACGGCCAAGAGAGGTCAAGATTGACGACATGTATATCTCCTAAATAGGTACAAAACCTTGCAACTATAAACCATCTGCCCTATGTTTGCCTTGATGGACATCCCCTTTCTGAAAGGTTTAAGATTATTCCCATGCAAAGACTCTATATTCAAGAGGTGGTCACTCGCGACGGCTTTCAGGCTGAAAGCAACTTCATACCTACCGAAGACAAGGTTCAGCTTCTCAACCGCCTTAGTCGTGCCGGATACGCCAAAATTGAAGTGACCTCCTTTACTAGCCCTAAGGCGATCCCCATGCTCGCCGATGCAGAAGAGGTGATGAGCAAGATTGAGCGCGTACCAGGTGTGGTGTACACCGTTTTGATTCCGAACCTTAAAGGTGCTGAGCGCGCCCTTCGAGTCGGTGTTGATGAATTCAACTTAGTGATGTCTGTGAGTGAGACCCATAATCAATCGAATCTACGCATGACGCGCGCAGATTCTGCAAAAGCACTGGGTGATGTTATTCGTCTAGCGCATGATGCTAAGGTAGCGGTCAATGTCTCTCTGTCCACCAGTTTTGGTTGCCCCATGAGTGGCATGACCCCACTATCTGAGCTAATGCACTGGATTGATCATTTTGCCAATGAAGGTGTGCGTGGCATCAGTATCTGCGATACCACTGGCATGGCAAACCCGCAGCATGTCAAGGAAGTTTGCGAACAGGCGCAGTCTAAATATCCAGCGATGGAATGGACTTTGCATTTTCATAATACGCGGGGCATGGGTTTAGCGAATGCTTTAGCGGCTGTAGAGGTTGGTATCAATCGCTTTGATTCTTCCTTGGGAGGACTTGGTGGTTGCCCTTATGCCCCAGGAGCAACGGGCAATGTCTGTACCGAAGAGCTCGTGCATATGTTTGATCTAATGGGCTACAACACCAATATCAATTTAGATCTCTTATTGGAATGTTCTGCTCAACTCCGTGATCTGGTTGGCAGAGCGCTACCTAGCCAACTCTTGTTGGCAGGTAAAGTAGATCGTATCTATGAAACGGTTTGCCAAAGCTAGTTTATTTCTTGGCCGCTTGCACTTTTGCTAAATACTCGGCAATCCGATGTTTGATATCAGGAACTGAACCCGATTGCACGAGGTCGTATAAATCGACTGCGCGAGTATCCCGTTTGCATGCATGAAGAGCCATCGCTCTAGCATCCGGAGGAATCTCCAAAATATGCTCGAGTATCTGAGCTTCATAGGCATGCCAATCGGTTGCCTCAAGCACTGCGGTCAAGATACCAAACTCTTTTGCCTGATGGGCATCAATCCGTCTGGGGTTCCCAATTAACTGCTGTGCGCGATCTGAACCTACAGATTCAGCAAGGCGACGTGAGCCAAGGATTAATCCAAAACGTGCCCCTGGGAATATCATGCGCATATCCTCAGAGCCGACGCGATGGCGGCAAGCTAAGAGGAGGTCAGCGCCAGCGCCAATGGTTTGACCATGCGCAAACGCCATCGTATCAAACGGTGCATGCGCAATCGCTTGCAGCATTTGTTCAATACGTACGAAATGTAAGAGTAGATCGCCTGCGCTAGCATTATCCAAGTTCGAGAAATCAAAGCCTGCACAGAAGCCCTGCCCTGCTCCCTTAAGAATCAATAGTCGGGTGCCATCAAGTTCAGACTCTTTGCTTACCTGAAGAAGCTCATTAGCGAGCTCATAACTAATGGCATTTCGTTTCTCGGGACGATTAAGCGTAACGCGTTTGATATGCCCAGAATGCTCTACCTGAATTGTGTTCATCTTTACCCCACTAACTCGTCATTATGCTCACCCAAGCGGGGTGGTCGCTTTGCAATATCTGCATTCTTACCATTGAACTTCACTGGGCTCACTACGGTCTTCGTTTGATGACCATTCGCCATTTCTAGGGGCTGCACCCATTCCATAGCAACTGTCTGGGGATCGCTCAGAACAGCAGAGTACTGATTGATGGGGCAGCACGGTACACCTGCTTTACTAAATGCCTCAATCCAAT
>DBCI01000048.1:7095-10972 GCA_002292975.1 Polynucleobacter sp. UBA962
AATATGACAAACACTTTCCCACAAGGCTTGGGTACCAGCTGCCATCACTAGATAATCATCACTTGCTTTGAAGGCTTGATACGGTGCATTGCGCGGATGGGCTGATCCCAGCTTAACAGGATCTTTACCAACACCAAAATACTCTGAGGTTTGAAGGGCTGCAATTGCTAACGATGTTCCCATCATTGGCACATCAATATGAACCCCCTGTCCAGTAAGTTGCACATGGCGCAATTGCGCGCAGACACTCATTGCACCATATAAGCCCGCCGTGAAATCGGCTACCGGTACACCACACTTCACTGGCGCACCGCCTGCTTCACCGGTCACACTCATAATCCCGCTCATGGCTTGGATCGTGACATCAAAGCCGCCTTCATTGGCCCTTGGTCCTGTTTGTCCGTATGCCGAGATTGAGCAATAAATAAGCTTGGGATTAAGTTTCAAGGCCGAGTCAAAATCCAGACCCAAGCGCTTCATTACTCCAGGGCGGTTGTTCTCAATCAGGACATCGGCTTTTGCAATGAGTTCCTTCGCTTTCGCATTGTCTTTGGGATTTTTAAGATCTAAAGTAATCGAACGCTTATTCCGATTGAGCGAGGCAAAGTTTTCACTGAGACGATCGTTCTCAGGACCGGTATGGGGTGGCCAAGCTCTGAGAGTATCACCTGCTCCAGGGCTCTCAAGTTTAATAACATCCGCTCCTAGGTCCCCCATCAGCATTCCACAAAAAGGGCCTGCAGCTACATTACAAATCTCGATCACACGAATACCGTGCAACGGGCTTAATACAGATTCAGTCATGGGCATATTCATGGGCATTCTTTTTAATGGAATGCTCTATTCTAACGAGCTCTTTAGTAATAACTAAGTGGCTGGGTTTTACCTTTAAAGATTCGGTAAGAAAATAAGGTGTATGCCAAGATAGTTGGTAATACCACGATAGCGCCCCAAAAGATAATCCATAAGGATGCAGTGGAGGACGCCGCCTGCCAAGCAGTCATCTTACCGACCACTAAATAAGGAAATAAGCTGTAGGCCATACCAAAAAACGCGATCCAAAAGATAGCCACTGTCGATGTGAATGGTAGCCACTCGCGTTGACCTGGATTTTGTTTAAGGTTTTGTACTGCTCGATCGGTCACAAAGAACAACATCGCAGTAGCCACTGGCACTGGTGAAAGCCAGAGAATATTGGGGTAGCTAAACCAACGGTTCATGATTTCTGGACTGAAATACGGGGTTGCCGCGGAGATCAAAGCGATACCTAAACCGGTTAACCACAAACTGCCACGCGCCCAAGTAAGCGCCCGTTGTTGTAGCTCACCTTCGGTCTTCATAATCAGCCAAGTAGACCCGAGTAAGGCATAACCCGCTGGTAAACATATGCCCACCAAGGCAGCGAATAGCCACCCTAATAGCCCTGACTCATAACCAATAATGTGACGGCCAATCATGACGCCTTGAGAAACTGCCGTGGTCAAGCTACCTAAATAGAATAAAAAGTTCCACAAAGGTTTCTGGGCCAGATTTACCTTAGCCCTGAAGTCAAATGAAACACCTCGCAAAATTAATCCTGCCAACATGACGGCTACCGGTAGATATAGTTCTGTGAGAATAATTCCATGGGCAAAGGGGAAGGCAACTAGCAAGATGCCCACTCCCAAGACTAACCAGGTCTCATTAGCATCCCAAAACGGTCCAATCGATGAGATCATCACATCTTTATCGGAATCACTGGCACGGTTAAGCAAAATACCAACGCCTAGATCATAGCCATCCAGCACCACGTAAGAGAGCATGGCAAAACCCATGGCCCCTAAGAAAAACAGTGGGAGCCAGACAGATGCATGAGACCAATCGCTAGGCATGATGATCCTCTTTAAACTCTCAGAGCAGATTGAATGGCAGGATTTGCGGGAGACTCGATTGTTTTCTTATCTGCCTGACGCGCCATATAAAAGATGGCCCAGATATAGGCAAGAATGAGTGTGACATATAAAAAGAGATACATCATCAGGCTACTGAAAATCATGCCGCCAGGAAGTTTTGTAGCTGCCTCAGCAGTGGTGAGGACACCGTATACCAAATATGGTTGACGTCCAATCTCGGTCACATACCAACCTGCAACAACTGCGACCCATCCTGAAAAACTCATCCAAACGAATCCCCTAGCCAACCAATTAGGGAGATCTTCGTTCCTACGCAGACGCCACCAACCATACCAAGAGATCGCTAACATCAATACCCCTACCCCAACCATGATACGAAAGGCAAAGAAGACTGGTTTTACGGGAGGAGTTTTCTCAAAATCCTTCAAGCCCTGTACTTCACCGTTCCAATCATGAGTGAGATAAAAGGACGCTAATTTCGGAATAGCAATCTCAAAACGATTGGATTGTGTTTTCTCATCAGGAATAGCAAATATCACTGCGGGAACGCCCTTCTCGGTATTCCAGATCCCTTCCATAGCTGCTAACTTAGCAGGCTGATGCTTCAGGGTATTCAAGCCATGCATATCACCTAAAAAGATTTGGATGGGGGTCAAGATCGCTGCTGCAACAATCGCTAACTTCAATACCGCACGGTTCGCTTGTGAGCGACTACCTTGCAAATAGCGATAAGCGGATAAACCTGCCAGTAAGAAAAATACTGTCAGGAATGAAGCGGTCATCATATGCGCTAAGCGATAGGGCATCGATGGATTAAAGATTATTTCCATCCAGTTCAACGCATGGGCTTGCCCATTAATCATCTCGAAACCTTGTGGTGTTTGCATCCACGAATTCAGCACAATGATCCAGAATGCCGATAAGCTGGTACCAAAGGCTACTAAGAATGTTGCTAGGGTATGCACTCTTGCTGAAACACGCTTTGCACCAAATAGCATGATGCCTAGGAAGGTTGCTTCTAAGAAAAACGCCGTGAGCACCTCGTAGGCCAGCAATGGTCCAGCAATATTGCCTACTGTCTCCATATAGCCCGGCCAGTTTGTGCCGAACTGAAAACTCATGGTGATCCCACTTACGACACCCAAAGCAAATGAAAGTGCAAATACCTTCACCCAAAATTGGTAGGCTTCTTGCCAGTAACTATCGCCGGTGCGATTGAACTTGATCTTGAAATAAAACAATACCCAACCGAGTGCAATCGTGATGGTGGGAAATAAAATATGGAAAGTGATATTAGCCGCAAATTGGATGCGACTGAGCATGATGGGGTCAAACATTAGAGCTCCGAGTAAGCTGTGAATAGCCTATATTTTATAGACTTTCTCAAAAATCACAGTTTTCGAATAGTTGACAAAAATACATATAATTGGATGAACCTTAGACCTAGGCCTTATATGAAATCGACTATCTCAAACATGGATACCATTGCACCGTTACGGCATTTTGTGACCCAAATGACCCACCTAATGGGTCAATCCCTAGAAGAGTCCTTTGTGCGCCCCAAAGCCAAAGCCCTCCTCAAAGAGCTTATTTCGTCAGATGACTGGTTACCTGAGTTTTGCACTGTGCCGCACCCGCAGTTCTACCAACAGTATCTCCTGCATACTGATCCCTTAGAACGGTTCTCGGTTGTCAGCTTTGTGTGGGGCCCAGGACAAGCCACCCCAATTCATGATCACATGGTGTGGGGTCTGATTGGAATGTTACGTGGCTCTGAAAAAGGGCAACGTTATGAACGTGATAACCATGGCAAGTTAACGCCCATTGGCCATGAAGAAACCTTAATGCCAGGCGATATTGACGAAGTGAGTCCTGCGATTGGGGATATTCATATTGTGAAGAATGCCTTTGCCGATAAAACCTCGATTAGCATTCATGTATACGGTGGCAATATTGGTGGTGTGAAGCGTCACGTTTACGACCCT
>DBCI01000039.1 GCA_002292975.1 Polynucleobacter sp. UBA962
ATGGAGGCAGTGCTTGTAATTAGTTCCATGGGTATATAAAGGTTGTCTCTGGAAGTCTTGCAATTTAATTAATATTAATATATTATATAATAATATATATCATTTAGCAATGAAGGAAAAATTATGCTGAAGCCAGAGATCAAATCTTTTTTTGACCCAGGAACATGGACATTTACCTACGTGGTTTATGAGAAACCAAACTCACCTTGTGTAGTGATTGATTCGGTCATGAACTACGACCCAAAGTCCGGCAGAACCAGTACAACATCGGCCGATGAGGTCATTGCCTTTATCCAGAAAAATCATTTACAACTCGAGTGGATCCTTGAAACTCATGCCCATGCCGACCATTTAAGCGCAGCTCCCTACATACAACATCAATTAGGCGGCAAGATCGCAATTGGTCATCGTATTCAGGAAGTGCAAAAGGTCTTCAAGGGGATCTTTAACTTAGAGCCTGAGTTCAAAGTGGATGGATCGCAATTTGATTATTTAATTGAGGAGGGTATGGATTTGCTGTTTGGCAATCTTTCTATCCATGCTTTATTTGTGCCGGGCCACACCCCAGCATGCATGGCTTATGAGATTGGGGATGCGATTTTTACAGGTGACACGTTATTCATGCCGGATGTTGGTACCGCCCGCTGTGATTTTCCAGGCGGCAGTGCTTACACCCTCTATCAGTCGATACAAAAAATCTTAGCCTATCCAGATAGCACTCGTCTATTCATGTGCCATGACTATCCACCTGCTGGACGGCCCATTGCTAATGAGACAACAGTGGGTGAGCAGAAGAAAAAGAATATTCATATCCATGATGGCATCAGTGAAGAGCAGTTTGTTGAGATGCGCAACAAACGTGACAAAACATTGGAAATGCCTATTTTGATATTGCCATCTATTCAGATTAATGTCCGCGCGGGGCATCGTCCGCCTGTTGAAAGTAATGGTAAGTCGTATCTAAAAATTCCCTTAGATGTTTTATAGGGAGGGCTCATGGTGATCGATATCAATTTAAAGAGAATGCGTAAGTCCGCAGATCAGGCAGTTGATTTGATGAAGGTTCTGGGTAATCGTGATCGCATGATGTTGTTGTGCGAGATTAATCAAGGTGAACGCTGTGTCAGCGAACTGGAAGAGTTGCTCGAGATTCATCAGCCGACCTTATCTCAGCAGTTGACGGTGCTTCGCAAGAAAAAACTAGTGAAGACTCGTCGCGAAGGTAAGCAAATTTACTACTCAGCATCCAGCCCAATTGCCATGTCGGTCATGGCTTTGTTGTATCAAAATTATTGTAAGTAGATGGGTTTAATAAAGGAGGTTATGATGCAATGTAACGTTGGAATTACGGATCGCATCTTGCGCATTACGGCAGGAAGTTTATTAATCATTTTGGCTTTCAGTGGAGTTATTGGACCATGGGGTTGGATTGGAATTTTGCCTCTGATCACTGGTCTCTTCCGGTTCTGTCCGGCGTATCCATTGTTGGGAATGAGTACGGTCAAGAAAAATAGTGAGTGAATGAATGAACGGATATGTCTTGTATCAGTTACTCTCCATAGGAAGTGACAGCACGAAGTGATTTGGGATGTAATTGTGATCGGTGGTGGTGCGGCAGGATTATTTTGCGCTGGCATCGCAGGGCAGCTTGGTAAAAAAGTTCTGGTTCTCGATCATGCGAGCGTCTTAGGTGAAAAGATTCGGATTAGCGGTGGCGGACGATGTAATTTCACGAATCTTCACAGCGCACCGACCCATTTTCTTTCTCTGAATCCCCATTTTGTTAAAAGTCCGCTTGCGCGTTACACCTCAAAAGACTTTATTGATTTAGTTAAACACTATCGCATCCCATTTCATGAGAAACACCAAGGGCAGTTATTTTGTGATGAGTCTGCCAAGGACATCATTCAGATGCTGTTCTCTGAATGTCAAAAAGGCGGTGTTCAGATACGAAACCCGGTGACTGTCTCAACTATCACCCGCAGTCAGGATGCTTGGGTGTTAGCAACAAGCCAAGGCAGTCAACAGACTCAACACTTAGTGATTGCGACGGGCGGTTTGCCTGTACCCGCGATCGGTGCTAGTGACTATGCGCTGAACGTCGCAAAACAATTTGACATCCCTATCAATCCAGTTCGCCCAGCACTAGTTCCCCTCTCATTTACAGCGGGTGAGTTCTTACAGATGAGTGATTTGTCAGGGGTTAGCATTCCGGTGAGCATATCGTCTGGACAAAAAGGGAGGCGTTATGGCACATATCAGTTTGAAGAGGATTTATTACTGACCCACAAAGGACTATCTGGCCCAGCCGTATTGCAAGCGAGTAGTTATTGGATGGAAGGGGAGACGATTCATATTAATTGGCTTGGCAAACAAGATGATGCAGCAGTATTCACAAGCCCTGATGCAAATACACGACCGGTGGATTCTTTATTGGCAGATCTTTTGCCTCAGCGCTTTGCCAAGCTCATTGCAGAGCAATTTAGTATGAGTCAGCGCAATTGGGCGGAGATCTCAAAAAAGGATCGCGAGCGCCTGAGAAACTATCTCACGCATACGGAAGCCAAACCCGCCGGTACATTAGGTTGGAAAAAAGCCGAGGTGATGCTGGGTGGCGTGGATACTAAGGCTTTAGATGGTAAAACCATGATGTCTAAACAGCATCCCAATTTATTCTTTATTGGCGAATGTGTAGACGTAACAGGGCATCTTGGCGGCCATAATTTCCAATGGGCTTGGTCCTCGGCCTATGTGTGTGCGAAGGCGATAGGCAAGCAGTAACAATTATTACGCTCATTAAGGGTTTCCACTAACTCTTAATACGATCTCTTATCCTTAATATAGACATTGATATGTAAAAAAATCACTTACGGTGCGGGGTCTCTTTCATGCAGAAGTCACTATTAATTAATGCGGATAAATGTACAGGCTGTTTGCAGTGCGAGATGGCGTGTAGTTACGAGAACTACGGAGTCTTCAATACTTCTAAGTCCCGTATTAAGGTATTCGATTTTCACGAGACCGGTAAAAAAGTGCCATACACCTGCACCCAATGCGATGAAGCATGGTGCTTAAAGGCGTGTCCGGTAGATGCCATCCGTATTGATGCGACCACTGGTGCAAAGGTTGTGATCGAGGATGTGTGCGTGGGCTGCAAGGTTTGTACCATCTCCTGCCCATTTGGTACGGTCAACT
The DNA here is from genome assembly GCA_002292975.1 of Polynucleobacter sp. UBA962. Classification (GTDB taxonomy): domain Bacteria; phylum Pseudomonadota; class Gammaproteobacteria; order Burkholderiales; family Burkholderiaceae; genus Polynucleobacter. Next base: position 3,196 of record DBCI01000039.1, read on the forward strand.
ATGTACAGGATACGGGCAAAGTCCAAAAGTGTGATTTGTGTGGCGGCGATCCTGCGTGCGCTACCTCGTGTCCCACAGGGGCTATCACCTATGTCGATGCTGACTGGACTGGCCTAGACAAAATGCGGGCCTGGGCAGATAAGCTCGGTAATCAACCATCAGCGTAAATAAGGAATCATCATGTCTTGGTCTGGAAAATTTCTGCGAGTAAATTTAAGTAAGGGCACATGTCAATCTGAGCCCTTAAATATGCAATGGGCTAAAGAGTATTTGGGTTCGCGTGGCTTAGCCTCCAAGTACCTGGTAGAAGAGATTGACCCCAAGGTCGATCCACTCTCACCGGAAAACAAAATTATTTGGGCGACTGGACCGTTAACCGGAACCATGGCTTCGACCGGTGGTCGTTATACCGTGGTCACTAAAGGCCCCTTGACCGGTGCAATTGCCTGTTCTAATTCAGGGGGGTATTGGGGCGCAGAGCTGAAGATGGCTGGATGGGATATGGTTATTTTTGAAGGGAAGTCACCAAAACCTGTTTATTTGGTCATTGAAAATGATGATGTAAGGTTACTGGATGCCTCTTATATTTGGGGAAA